>JASFQO010000321.1:0-4241 GCA_050115405.1 Bacillota bacterium | reverse complement strand
TTCTTTGTTAAAGTAGTAGAGGCAAGATAATAATGTTGTTTATTGCGGGAACTACTTAGATAATTGCGCGTTTTATTTTATGTTTTACAAAAGACGCTTGGATAGCTTTCTTTTTTTTTGAGGTGGCGCTATTGTTGGAAAAGGTCAGAGAAACTATTGTCACACATGGGCTGTTGACCCCGCTCGCCCGGGTGGTGGTTGGATTTTCCGGGGGAGTGGATTCAGTCTGTTTACTACATTTATTAAAGAATTTGCCGGATTATGATTTGGAATTATGGGCGCTTTATATTAACCATGAGTTGCGTCCGGCTGAAAATCAACGGGAAATTGAGTTATTGGAACAAGTGGGGCGGGAATGGGGCGTCGGGACGCGCCAAATCAAGATCGATATTCCGGGAAAGCTGGCGAAAAAACCCCAATCATTGCAATTATTGGCCCGGGTGGAACGCTATCGCGCCTTTGAAGCCTTTTGCCGGGAAATTGGGGCCACCCGAATTGCGCTCGCCCATCATCGGGACGATCAGGCGGAGACGGTTTTTTACCGGATCATTCGCGGTACCGGTTTGGATGGGTTGGCAGGCATGCCGGTGATTCGGGATAATTTATATATCCGGCCCTTGTTGGCGGTTACCCGGGAAGAGATCTTACAGTATGCTCAAAGACACCGACTGACATGGGTGGAAGACTCGTCCAACCGGAAATTAATTTATACGCGCAACCGGATCCGGCGCCAATTATTACCGGAAATCGAAGCGGACTATAATCCGCGCTTTAAAGACGGATTGCTGCGTTTGGCCGGACTAGCCCGAGAACAACATGAATATATGGCAAGCGTTCTGGAAAACTTGAGTCGGGAACTGGTTTGCCCGACCCCCGATCGGGTAGGATTACGCTTAACGCCCTTTTTGGAGCAGCATCCCTTTGTCCAATATTGCTTGCTGAAAAAAGTGTTGGCCCAAATTCAACCTCATTACCAAATCGAGTCCCGGTTGCTCCAAAAGCTGCGCGCCAAGCTTAACCGCGAACAGGGACATTTTCAACGCATGCAGTTGACCAAAGGGATTATGGTGGCGGTCACGGAGGGAATGGTCACTTTTGAGCCGCCTCATCCGGTTAACGTCCCGGCGCAACGGAGTTTTGCAGTAGCTGTTCCGGGAGTGACCGTCATTTCCGATTGCCAACTGCAACTCACCGTCGGTCCGGTAATGACGCCGCCGCAGTGGCGCGCGGTCGACAACATGGAAATTTATCTGGATGCGGCTACAGTGGCTTTACCGTTGCGGGTCCGCTTCCGGCGCCCGGGAGATGCTTTTCGGCCGCTGGGAATCTGCGGCACTCAAAAGTTGCATGATTTTTTGATCGACCATAAAGTACCGCGCGGCAGACGTGACGCCGTCCCGCTTTTAGTCGACGCTGCGGATCGCATCATCTGGGTGATTGGTTACCGGGTGAGCGATCTCTGTAAAGTAACTGCCGCTACTAGCAAAATTTGGCGGATTAAGGCCATTGAAACGGGCGATAATTAAGGTAAAAATAAATAATTAAATTGTATTCATTTTTTCACTATGGTATAATATTTAACATGGCTATTTGCCGGAGAAGGAGGTTTCGGTTTGTTTAAAGTAGCTCGAGACATTTTTATATGGTTTTTTGTTGCGATAGCTGCATTATTATTAATTTCGCGATTCATGAATTTTAGTGAGCCCGATAAATTAAAGTTTGATCAATTCTTAAAACAGGTGGAATCCGGCAAAATTACCACTGCGGTGATCAATAATGGCGACGGCTCGATCGAAGGAAAGATGGGGACGGAAAAATATCGTACCGAAGGGCCCTTGGACCATCCGGAATTATATTATCCGCTGCTGAAGGAGAAAGGGGTCAAGGTGTCTTTCACCAATTCGGGAAACAGTTGGTGGGCGGTTATTCTTCCTAATCTCAGTTTCTTCGTCTTGTTTTTGATTTTTTGGTTTTTCCTGATGAATCAGATGCAAAATTCCGGCAATAAGGCATTGTCATTCGGAAAAAGCCGAGCCCGGTTGCATTCGGAAGATAAGACCAAGGTCACTTTCGAGGATGTGGCCGGCGAGGACGAAGCTAAAGCGGAACTGGTGGAGATCGTGGAATTTTTGCGTCAACCGCGGCGTTTTACTGAACTGGGAGCCAAAATTCCCAAGGGAGTACTTTTAATCGGCGCGCCCGGCACCGGGAAAACGTTGCTCGCGAAGGCAGTCGCCGGCGAGGCTGGGGTCCCTTTCTTCAGCATCAGCGGCTCCGACTTTGTGGAGATGTTTGTCGGCGTCGGCGCTTCCCGGGTACGGGATCTCTTTGAACAGGCCAAGAAGAATTCACCGTGTATTGTGTTTATTGATGAAATTGACGCGGTCGGACGGCAACGGGGCGCCGGTTTGGGCGGCGGCCATGACGAGCGGGAACAGACCCTGAACCAGTTACTGGTGGAAATGGACGGTTTTGAGCCGAACTCGGGGATTATTATTATCGCCGCCACCAATCGGCCGGATGTATTGGACCCGGCCCTGTTGCGGCCGGGCCGGTTTGACCGTCATGTCACGCTGGATATACCGGACATCAAAGGCCGGGAAGACATTTTGCGGGTCCATGTCAAAGGAAAACCGTTATCTTCGGAAATCGACCTCAAGGTCCTGGCCCGGCGGACTCCGATGTTTACCGGGGCGGATCTGGCCAATATGTTGAACGAGGCGGCCTTGTTGGCGGCGCGCCGCAATAAGAAACGAGTTGAGATGTCCGATTGCGAAGAGGCGATCGAACGCGTGATTGCCGGCCCGGAAAAGAAGAGCCGGGTTACCAGTCAGAAAGAACGGGAGTTAACGGCGTTTCACGAGGCGGGCCACGCTCTGGTGGGCCATTATTTACCGACAGTTGACCCGATTCACAAAATTTCGATTATTCCCCGGGGTCAAGCCGGCGGTTATACCTTGTCTTTACCGCTGGAGGATAAGCATTATCAGACGCGGACCGAATTGCTGGAGGATATTGTGATGTATTTGGGAGGCCGAGCCGCGGAAGTGATTGCCCTCGGCGAAATCAGCACCGGCGCGCGGAATGATCTGGAGCGCGGCACTCATTTGGTGCACAAGATGATTACTGAATACGGGATGAGCGACAAGTTAGGTTATCTGACCTTCGGACACGGGCATGAAGACCAGGTATTCCTGGGGCGTGACATCACCAGCCGGGAAAAGAACTACAGCGAAGAAATCGCCGCCGCGATTGACCAGGAAACCCGAAGGATCATGGATGAAGCTTTCCAACGGGCTACCGCGCTCATAAATGAGCACCGCGACCAGTTGAACAGCATCGCCAACATGTTATTGGATAAAGAGACCATCGAAGCCCAGGAGTTTGTAGCTTTGATTGGCGAGAAACCGGGAGTGGAAAATGGCAATGTTCATAGTGAGGACAATGTTGCCAGCGTTTCCGAATTGGAAGCGTAGGCCAGGCCGGGTTTGTGAGTTTGAGGTTGCGTTCAAGGACGCTGATGCAGTAAGGAAAGCGGTTTTTCCGGGGAGTATTTGGAAAAGCCGCTTTTTAATTTATTGATAGACCTCCAAACTGATATCGAGCGCTTTCACCGAATGGGTAATGGCGCCTACGGATATAATATCGACTCCGGTGGCGGCGACCTCTTTAACCGTAGTTTCGTTAATCATTCCGGAAGCTTCGATGATGGCGCGGTGGTTGATTAAGGCGACCATTCGGGACATTATGGCAGTATCCATGTTATCAAGCATGATAATATCGGCCCGGGCGGCGAGGGCTTCGTTGACTTGATCCTCATTCTCCACTTCGACCTCAATGCGGATGGTATGAGGCGCCTGGCGCCGGACACGCCGGATGGCTTCGGTGATCGAACCGCAGGCGGCGATATGGTTGTCCTTGATCAGGACGGCGTCCGCCAGATTGAAACGGTGGTTGAAACCGCCACCTTGCCGGACGGCGTATTTTTCCAAAATCCGTAAGCCGGGAGTGGTTTTGCGGGTGTCGACAATCCGGGCGGGATATGCGGTGATTAAATTTACTAAATGAGCGGTTTGGGTAGCGATCCCGGAAAGCCGCTGCAGGAAATTGAGCGCGACGCGTTCCCCGCCCAGAATGGCTTTGATCGAGCCGGTGACTTCGCCAATAATCGCGCCGGATTCGACCCGACTGCCTTCCGGAAGTTTGGCATAGCAGACTACTTTGGGGTCTAACTGGTGAAA
>JASFQO010000320.1:0-4252 GCA_050115405.1 Bacillota bacterium | reverse complement strand
GGCAGGTTCCGCGCCGGTTACTAATTGCGGTCTGGGCGAAGTTGCGGTAGGAATTGCGTTTTCCCATGATGTCTTAGCAAAAGGGAAAGCTAAAGGTTATCCGGTCAAACTGTCATTTCCTAAAGAGGGAACCGGCTATGAAATCGGCGCGATTTCTTTAGTGAAAGGTGGCTCCGAACCGAAGCTCGGCAAGAAATTTATCAACTGGATGATGACCAAACGAGCCCAGGATTTAATGCAGACGTGGTTTAGGATTCCGCTGAATCCCAAAGCGGAGATTGCCGACGGCGCAGTGAAAGCTTCGGAAGTAAAATTGGTTAAGTTTGACAATGACTGGATTGGTAAGAATAATGCCCGGTTGATTGAGAAATGGCGCAAGACGATCGGTAAATGAAGAAGGAGGGGGGAATCTGTTCCCCCCTTAAATTTCCTGGTTTTTTGCGAATCAAGAAACATTGAGGTGTGATCGAATGCTCAAACGACGTATTGTTACTTATTTTAAAAAGCTGCCGGTAAATTTAAAAAAAATTCTCAAAGAGCCGGTACTGTTTTGCGGGATTGTCGCCATTTTGGTCTTTTTAGTGATGTTTGTGCTGTTTCCGTTGTTTAAGATCTTTCAATTAAGTTTTGTCGACGAAGGCCGCTTCAGTTTGAAGATTTTTCAGGGCTTAATGGCGGAGACTTATAATCGCGCGCCGTTTGTCAACAGTATTATTCTGGGATTTTGGGTGGCGTTAATCGGAACAGTGATTTGTTTTTTTTACGCTTATGCAATTACCAGAGTTGATTTGCCGTGGAAAAAATTTTTCAAAGTCGCCGCCACTTTTCCGATTATTGCCCCTCCATTTATGATGTCGCTGTCAATGATTTTACTCTTTGGCAGGCAGGGATTTATCAGCAAATATCTGCTACATAATCTGATTGAATTTCAAATCTACGGTTTTAACGGCTTATTAATTGTCGAGGTCTTAACTTATTTTTCAACCGCTTATCTGACCTTATATGGCGTGTTACAGGCGATCGACCCGGCTTTGGAGGATGCCGCGCTTGACTTGGGAGCCTCAAAAGGCAAGGTTTTTCGTAGTATTACGCTGCCGTTGGCCATTCCCGGAATCGCCAGCGCCATTCTGTTGGTGTTTACGCAATCGTTGGCGGATTTTGGGAATCCAATGATTTTAGCGGGAAATTATCAAATCCTGGCCGTTCAAGCTTATTTGCGTATCACCGGGCAGTACGACCTGAAAGGCGGAGCCGGTCTGGCGCTGTTTTTGTTGTTCCCCTCGTTAATTGCTTTTGTCCTGCAAAAGTACTGGGTAAGTCGCAAATCATACGTGACGGTTACGGGCAAGCCTTCCTCCGGTCGGATTAAAGTGGACAGTCCCTTTATGAAATATTCGATCTTTGGTATCTGTCTTTTACTGACCGGCGTGGTTTTTCTATTTTATGGAATGGTAATATATGGTTCTTTTGTTAAGATTTGGGGAGCAAATAATGCGTTAACTCTAGCTAATTATCATCATGTTTTCATAGTGAGCTGGGAATTTATCAAAGACACTCTATTTTTAGCGACGGTTTCCACTCCGATCGCCGGAATTTTGGCGATGATCATCGCTTTTTTGGTGGTCCGCAAAAATTTTCCCGGCCGGCGCCTAATGGAACTCATCTCTTTGCTGACGTTCGCCGTGCCGGGCACGGTCGTCGGTATTGGGTATATTTTAGCATTTAACGAGCCGGTGCGGATTTTTAAGCAGCTGGCCATCCTACCGTGTCTCACTGGTACGGCTTGGATTATCATTTTGGTCTTTGTCTTTCGTAATTTGGCCGTCGGAGTCCAGACCGGAATCGCCGAGTTACAACAGATTGACCCATGCATTGAAGAGGCTTCCACCGATTTGGGCGCCGACAGCGCGGTTACCTTTCGGAGGATCACTTTGCCCTTGATTTCACCCGCGTTCTATTCGGGGCTGGCGTTTACCTTTGTCAAGTGCATGACGGCGATTAGCGCGGTGATCTTTGTTGTTTCGGGAAAATGGAACTTGATTACCATTGCCATTCTAGGCGCGGTGGATAATGCCGACCTTTCGCAGGCGGCGGCTTTTTCGGTGGTGGTGATTATCTTTATTTTGGCGGCGTTGAGTTTGATTCAAATGTTGGTGGGCCGGATTGGCCAGGGACGAAAGATTAAGTTTGTCAAGGAGGAACAGGTTTAATCCGTCGCCCCATCGTGACGGATTTTGCCCCACATTTTAAAAGATAAAAGATATTGGATGATGCAGACCAGCGATAAAGGAGCCGTGGCAGAGATGAATGAAGTTTATTTGGAAATTCGTAAGCTAACGAAAGAATTTACCAGCGATGATTTGCAAGAGAAAGTTACTGCGGTCAAGGATTTTAACTTAAGTATTCAAAAGGGAGAGTTTATTACCTTGTTGGGCCCGTCCGGATGCGGGAAGACCACCACGCTGCGCATGGTCGGCGGATTTGAGCAGCCGACCGCGGGGGATATTTTACTTGATGGTATTAGGATCAATGATATTACCGCCAATAAACGGGACACTTGCATGGTTTTTCAAAGTTACGCCCTATTTCCCCATATGAATCTTTTCAAAAATGTGGCCTATGGTCTGGAATTAAAAAGGCGTCCCCAAAAGGTGATCAAGGAAAAAGTGGAATGGATCCTGGGGTTGGTCGGACTGGAGAACTTGGTCAACCGGCCGGTGGCGCAATTGTCCGGGGGGCAACAGCAACGGGTGGCTTTGGCCCGGGCGATGGTCAACGAACCGAAAGTGTTGCTTTTTGATGAGCCGTTATCCAATTTGGACGCCAAACTGCGTATGCAGATGCGGATTTTTATACGTAAGATTCAGCAAGAACTGAATATTACCTCGATTTACGTCACCCATGACCAGGAGGAAGCCATGACGCTTTCCGATCGGATCGTCGTCATGAATCGGGGCCAGATTGAACAGGTTGGCACGCCTGAAGATATTTACGGCCATCCGCGGAGTAAATTTGTGGCGGATTTCATTGGCAAGGAGACTAATTTTTTAACCGGGAAAGTACTGGAGAACGACGGCAAAAAGTTAAGGCTGAATACCCTCAATAAAGAATTTGTGATCAAGCAAGCGTTGCCATTTCTAAAAGAAGAGACCGTGACTTTGGTCGTCCGCCCGGAGATGGTGGAACTTTCCGTTACGGACGGTGATTTTGCGGGTGAGGTGAATTTGGTAACGTATTTGGGGTCGGAAGTTTATTATGAAATTGGTTTCAACGGGGAGATTTTTACGGTGGCGGTGACCAATCCCTTAAAGCACGGGAGATTTCACCAAGGCGACAAAGTATATCTCAATTTGGACTGGAGTCATATTCCAATTATTAAAAATAGCGATTGTTGGCCGTCGGTAAACATAAGGTAACCCTCTCCTTTGAATCATGGAAATCATCCCCAAAGGCCAAAAAGGCGCTGGTCAAAGCGGTCACCTATCAACAATATACCGAAGCCGACGCCGATTACCTGGTATATAAGTATGCGCCGATCTTTTACGGTCGGGAAGTGAACAATTACAGTGACGTCCTGCTTTACGAATGGCATGAAATCTCTCGGGATCAAAACGGCTTCCTTATGCTGTGTATTGTTTGATTAAATTTAAATTAATAATTTATTAAAATATTCTTGACATTATTAGCTAAAAACTGTAAAATAAAAATAAAAAAATGTAAACGTTTTAAATTAAATTTGGTAAATTCCGTCTTGAAGTTTTTTTAATATCAGATTAGTGATCAAAATGGAATTGATTTTTGTCCTAAAGAGGCAGGATCACCTTTGGGAGAATAAATTTGCCATATTTAAACGTTTACATGGAGGCGTTTTGGGGCAATTGACAACAGCCGGAAGGTGATGCGCGGGTATGACTAGCGGATCGAGGTTTTCGACTCCGCGGGTTGGTAGCCGTGAGAAATTTAACTTCGACCCAAGTGACGCTAAATAAGGTTGATGCCGTCCAAAACGATAAAACGCTCATTTCTTCCTGGAGCGCTACCGGAAATCGTATTTGGCGGAAATGCGCCGTTTGTCCAGGCGATTTTGAATGATTCCCACGGTCATCTCCTCATACATGGCTAAGCGCATTACGGCCTCGCCGGCGGAGGCCACAATTTGGGCGGCCGCGGCCGTTAGTATTAAAATGGAAGCCGAAGGACCTTTTAAACGGGATATCCGCGATGTCGAAGCCTTAATTCAACAAAAATATCG
>JASFQO010000319.1:0-4253 GCA_050115405.1 Bacillota bacterium | reverse complement strand
GAATCATTAATTGTCCAACAACGGTTGATACTAATGAAGAAGTCGGCGGATATTATCAATTATTAAATCCGGCCGGCCCGGACGGGGAGACGGGGCAAGCGACGCCCGACCCTAACCTGGCAGTGACCTGGAAATTGAAGCCGGCGTCAATTGGCAAAATTGGGCTGGATTTACGGACGGCGGCGGCCCGCGATTTATTGTTTCGGGATGGCTGGTTTCGCAAATGCTTACGGACCTTGGGATTGACTAAATTACCTTTTGTATTGTTGCCGTTGCCGCTCGCCGCCCCGGGATTCCAGCGGCTGTTTTGGGCCCAAATGGATTGGATTGGCCGGTATGCCGGGATAATTATGATTGAACCGATCTGGGATGAGAGTACGGTGGAAAATTTTCTAGCCTCGGCCCGACAGTGGGAAAAAGTATTGCCGCAATTTGCCCGGATTGGCGGCAATCAACAGCTTTTGCTGGTGCTCCCCACTTACGCCTGGCATTGGGATGCCGACCGTTTTTTACGCCGGGTTACGCTTGCCGAGGTTAAACTGACCCGGGCTTTGTATCATCAAAACACAGTGGCGCCTTTGCCGGGGGGATTCATCATGATACGTTATCTCAGTCAGGGCCGGCAACAGTGCTTGATTTACCGGGAATGCGTCTGGTGGGAACAATTATTGCAACAAATAATCAAATACAACTTTACCGGGCTGGTAATCCGGGACTTTCGTGCTTTAGGGGAGGAGGGACCGCAATTAATCGCCGGCGCCTTTAATGTTTTGCCGAAAAGTTTGTTTAGGGTGCCGGACTGGCGTAGCATAAAACGGCAATTTCGATCATAGCTATTATTAAAGGCAGAAAGGTTAGGGTTGACGCGTCTTTGGTAATATCAGATATCGTCCTTCCGCATGGAGGATTGGGAGGTGGTCGCCGATGGACCAGCGTCATCAGTATTCAGGTTAGTAATAAACCGATGATTGAGATAGGAGGAATAAATTTTGAGTCTGTCATGCCAGTATGATCAAGTAAATTCACTAAATTACCTGGGTGACCTGGTAAGGCAAGTTGCAGTTGAAGCTAAATTAAAAATACCGGAGAATTACCCGAAGATTGCTAAGATTAAAGGCGGAGAGTTGCGCGTCATACCTCCGACATTATCGGCTAGCGAAGGAATTTTGCTCATTAACGGCCGTCTCAATCCGCATCTGGTTTATCTGACCGAACCGGCGGTCGTTGCTACCGATTCGGAAAATGAACAAGCCCTGGTCCCGGAGCCGATGGAATATGGGATTAGCTGGTTGGATGAACAGGGAGTCGCCTTTTCGGAACGGATTGAGATTCCGGGTTTGAATCCGGAGGTTTTAATGGAGGTGGATCTTTGTCCCAATACCGTTCTTTATGAACGGGAAAATCATCAGGAAGTGGCGTTTCGCGGGATTGTCGATCTGGTAATTCATACCGCAATTCCCCAAAAGGTCGAAGTAGTGAGTGGGATTGCCACTCAGCCGGTGGAGCGAGTCAGTGTCCAGCGGGAGCAGCTTTTGGTTGAAGAATTAGCTGAAGTTGCGAAGACGGTCATCCCGGTGCGTCAGACGATGTTGCTGCCAAATTTTAAACCCGGAGTCAGCCGGATTTTAAATTATTTTATCAAGCCGGCGGGAGTAAGTTATGAACCTTATAATGGCAAAATTGCGGTTAAAGGCAACCTGGAAGTAACTCTGTTATATGTGGGGGCTGACGAAGCCGGCCGGCCCAACGAAATTTTTGTAAATGAGTGGAATCGGGAACTGGATACCGCGTTGCCATTTGAAGCTTTTATCGACTACAATGCGGCGGGCCGGGTAGTGATCGAACCGAAAATCGCACTGCAAAAAGTGGCCTTGGAACAGCTAGCCTCTAGAGAATTCCGCTGTCAACTGGAATTGGAGTGCGCCTGCAAAATAATGAATATTACCGCCAAGGAGTTGGTAGTGGAAGTGATCCCCGAAACCGGGGAGATCATTGACATTGAAAAACATTTGCTTAACTTGGCGGAATTTGTCGATGAGACGCAAGGTATAATTGATTTTGAGACTACCGTCAATTTGGCGGCCGAGGCGCCGGAGATTGAGCGGCTGCTTACCTCACAAGGCGTTTTGGATGACGTGGTGGTCGAAACGGGGGATAACCAACTGTTGTTCAAAGGCAATTTAAGTATGTCACTCTATTATATTGGGAACAGTGACGAACAACGCCTCTTCCGGGCCGCTTGGGAAAAAGGCAGTAGTAACAGTATCCCGATTAGCGGGCAATTGTCCTGCCCCGGCGCGCCGCCGGGCGCGACCTTACGTTCCCGGGTAGCCCTGGATGAATTGCAAGTGGAGCCGCTGGAGGCGCGTTGCCTGAAAGTGCGGGGCCGAATCAAACCGGTAGTGGTGGTGAAACGACCGCGCGCCTTTAATGTGATTTGCAATTGCGCCCTGGTAACGCCGGTGGACCCCGCCACCCGGCCCAGTATGTTATTTTATGTAGTGCAACCCGAAGATACCCTGTGGAAAATTGCCCGCAAATATGAGACCACCGTGAATACCTTGATACGGAGCAATCAGTTGGTCAATCCGGATCGGCTGGAGACCGGGCAGAAGATCTTAATTCCAAAAGAAATTCCGGGACGGTTCTTGAATTGAATCATTGTTTTAACAGCTTGAAGCATAAACAGACAGCGGGGCGGTCCCGCTGTCTGTGTTCTTTTTATGGTTGTGTTTGTTTCCATTTTTTGCAGGAAAGCGATGCTTTTTTTAGAAATCAACACAAGATGTTTTCTTGAACTTAAAAAGAAAAAAGTGGTGTGAAATATGATAGTGAGAGAAGGGCAAACCCTTAGCGAATGAATTTCGCCAAAATGATGTTAAAAATTTTTTTGCTCAACGATTCTTTCTTTGACGATTGGTACATATTAATGTTATTGACTTTTACACTAACATGTACTATATTTTTCTTAAGGGAATTTTTCATTGTAATCACCTCCTTTCGGCGGTGATTCCCCTCCGATAGTTGGACGCTATCAGAGGGGTTTTATTTTACCATGAAACGCCCTTCTCTCAAGGTTTATTGTACTATAATGTATTAGAAAAATTCAACAATTATTCCATCAAAAACCGCTATATTTATACAATAGTCGCTAAAAATTGTTCCGGGCAATCGCGAAAGACAAAAAAATGCAAAATACGATTAACAACCTCCTTTTAAAGATATTTCAGGAGATGGATATGCAAGAGGAACATAGGGATATATATAATACAGTGTCGTGAAAGAGGGTAGTTAATGTGAAACGAAACTCCAATAAAAGAAGTGAAATTGAAACATTGGAGCATATTAGGATGGCTAAGAAACTACCACCGGTGGAAGCGGTAGGCGCTTTAGTTGAATATTTAAAGAAAAGTGGCCCGTGGGTTGGTAGTCAAGCAGTAAAAGCTTTAGGGAAAATCGACCACCCCTTGGTTGTTACGTCACTAATAGAAAGTTATCGTTGGGCGGAAGAAGACCCGCATAAGCGTGACCGCGGGTGTGCCATCCGTCAGGCCATCGTGGAAGCTCTGGGTAATATGGAAACACCTTTGGCAATATCTACATTGCGCCGGGCGATCCGAACAGTTCAAATCGAAAGATTGGGACCGCAAATCGAGGATTCGGCAATAGGTTTGCGGGCTACTGCCGCCCTGGCTTTAGCCAGAGTCGACTCCAATGCTCTATACGATCTGGCCCTGCTGCTATTTGATGAAAATCCGGATATACCTGTTAATCCGGTCGAGCGTCCCTTCGTAAAAGCACCGGTTCGGAAGGCTGCCGCCCAAGCTCTGGGGGCGCTGGGGGATCCTGGCGGGACGGTTGTTTTAGCAATTAAGCTTAGATTCCCCCAGAATGAAGTGGCGGAAGTCATTGCCGAATGTATTGAGTCCATAATTGCTCTACGGCCACCCTATTTGTTGGAAATTGTAAAACCATATCTGGAGGGGGTAAGCGCGGAGTTTTCTGCCATAACAGCGCTAGCGCTGGCGGAAAATCTGGGCGTTGAAGTCCTGGACTTGTTAGGTGAGAGTTTTTGCCGTGTGCCCAGGGAGGCAAGGGAGAGCGTAATTGTAGCCATTTCCGCGATAAGAAGTAACAAGACGCGGGAAGTACTTCTTGAATTTCTGGAACACTCTGATCCATTAGTTCGGAAAGCGGCAGTTAAAGGGATTATTAGTTATTTGGATGAAGAAATTAAAGAGCGGTTGCAAGTA
>JASFQO010000318.1:0-4253 GCA_050115405.1 Bacillota bacterium | reverse complement strand
CATATCTTTAATCTTTACGGTAGCCTCACGAATTCCTTTCACACCGCGCATCTCGGTGAATTCCACTTCTTTTAACTCTTCTCCGGTTAACCATTCGTAGGCGGTCCGGATGGTCGCTTCGATCACTCCGCCGGTGGTGCCAAAAATCACTCCGGCTCCTGTACTTTCCCCGAGCAACTTATCGAAATCGCTTTCCGGCAAATTGACAAAATCTAAGCCTGTTTCTTTGAGCATGGCCCCAAATTCCCGGGTGGTAATCACAATATCGACATTACTGTGATCATCTTTCGTCAATTCACTGCGGGCAGCCTCCGCTTTTTTGGCCACGCACGGCATCACGGAGACCACTACTATTTTAGCGGGATCAAGCTTCATCTTTTGGGCGTAGTATGTTTTAGCCACCGTTCCGAACATGATATGAGGCGACTTGCAGGTTGAGGGAATGTCCAACAAATCTGGAAATTGATGTTCAAAAAACTTGACCCAGGCTGGGCAGCAACTGGTCAAGATCGGCAGCTTTCCGCCATGTTGCAATCTGTGAACGAACTCCGCGGCTTCCTCCAAAATCGTCAGATCCGCGGCGAAATCAGTGTCACAAACCGCATCGAAACCCATGCGGCGTAACGCGGTAACCATCCTCCCAGTCACGATGGTTCCCGGCTCAAAGCCGAAAAGTTCCCCGATGGCGACCCGCACCGCAGGGGCAGTCTGGACAATGACATATTTATCGGGATCATTTAACGCCGCCCAAACTTTGCCGGTATGATTAACCTCCGTTAAAGCCGCCGTTGGGCACACGGCCACGCATTGTCCGCAGTAAGTACAGGAAGATTCGGCAATGGGGATATTGAAGGCCGGTCCCACAAAGGCGTCAAAGCCCCGGCCGACCGCGGACAATATTCCGCAGGTTTGGACCTGGTTGCACATGGTCTCACAGCGGCGGCACATAATGCATTTGTTGGGGTTTTTAACAATGGCCCTGCTGGAGGTATCGTTCTCATAATTCATTTTCTCGCCGGTCCACTCGATCTCCCGGATCCCTAACCGCTGAGCCAGGGCCTGTAATTCACATTCCAGGTTCTTGGGGCAGGTGAAACATTCATTCGGGTGGTTGGATAATAGCAGTTCCACAATCATCCGGCGAGTCTGAATCACCCGGACCGTGTCGGTTCGAATCATCATCCCTTCCATGACCCGGGTGGAACAAGCCGGGGCCAACGTCGGGCGACCCTGGATCTCCACCATGCAGACCCGGCAAGAAGCGGTCTGGTTGACCATTTTAAATTCCTTCAGATCCAGATGGCATAGGGTCGGTATCGTAACCTCCGCTGTCTTGGCAGCCTCCAAAATAGTAGTCCCCGGGGGAACCCCGACCGCCTGATCATTGATCGTAATATGAACCAATTGAGCATCATTAATATCATTTTGATTGGCCGCCTTCATCTTTTCCACCTTCTTAAGGTTTAATCACAGCGCCGAACTTGCAGGCGTTAAAACAGGAGCCGCATTTAACGCATCGGGTCTGGTCGATCTCATGAACTTTTTTAACCTCACCCCGGATGCAATGGACCGGGCAGACTTTGGCACAAGCAGTACAACCGACGCATTTTCCCTGGTTGATACGGTATTTGGCCAGGCCTTTGCATGATCCGGTGGCGCAGTATTTGGCTTCAATATGCTCCCGGTATTCATTTTCAAAAAACTTCAACGTACTTAAGACCGGATTGGGAGCGGTCTGACCCAAACCGCAAAGGGCTGAATCCTTAATCATCTTGGCCAGCCTAGTCAATTTAGGGATATCTTCCAACTCAGCGGTCCCGTCTGTAATCCGTTCCAAAATTTCATACAACCGCTTGGTCCCGATCCGGCAGGGAGTACATTTGCCGCAAGATTCATCCTGGGTAAATTCCAGGTAGAACTTGGCGATATTCACCATGCAATCCGTATCATCCATGACGATCATTCCGCCGGAACCCATAATGGTATCTATCGTTTTCAGGCTTTCATAATCGATGGGCGTATCCAGATTGGCTTCCGTAATGACTCCGCCGGAAGGTCCACCGGTCTGAACAGCCTTAAATCGGTGACCGTTTTTGATCCCGCCGCCAATATCAAAGATCATCTGCCGCAGGGTAGTACCCATCGGGACTTCGACCAGTCCCACATGATTCGCCTTGCCCGCCAGGGAAAAAACTTTCGTTCCTTTGCTGCGTTCGGTGCCGATGGAAGCAAACCAATCAGCGCCTTTTAAAATGATCGGGGCGATACTGGCATAGGTCTCCACATTATTGACACAAGTCGGCCGTTCCCAATAACCGCCCTCCGAAGGGAAGGGTGGTTTGTTCTCCGGTTCGCCGCGCCTGCCTTCCGCCGAGTTGATCAAGGCGGTTTCCTCGCCACAGACAAAAGCTCCGGCGCCATACCGCAATTTGATATCAAAGCTGAAATTACTGCTGAACAGATTTTCCCCCAGTACGCCATACTCCTTGGCCTGGGTGATCGCCTTCTTAAGGCGTTTAACGGCTAACGGGTACTCAGCCCGGATGTAAATGATACCGTTCTCCGCTCCGACGGCGTACCCTCCAATCGCCATAGCCTCCAGCACACTGTGGGGATCGCCTTCCAAAATGCTCCGGTCCATAAAAGCCCCGGGATCCCCTTCATCGGCATTGCAAAAAATATATTTCGGCGCTCCCAAAAGTGATTTGCCGGTAATTTCCCATTTCAAGCCGGTGGGAAAACCTCCGCCGCCTCGGCCGCGCAAACCGCTGGCTTTGACGACCCGCACAACCTCTTCCGGGGTCATTCCGGTCAAGACCTTACCCAAGGCTTCATAGCCATGACAAGCGATGTATTCATCAATATTCTCCGGATTGATAAACCCGCAATTCCGTAAGGCAATTCGTAATTGTTTTTTCCGGGCTGCGGGGCGGTTTTCCCCGGTTTCACCGTCAATCTCCACCCGTACAAAATCCGGTTCAATCACCGGTATCATCGGAAGCCTTCGTTCCGCCAGGCCTGCCGCAATCTCCCGCCCCTTGGACGGGTCGACGTTTCCAAACAATATCGGCTCCCGATCCGGTAAATTCACCTGGACTACCGGTTCGGAGTAACAATACCCGATACAACCGACCTGCACAACTGTGGCATTAATCAGTTTGAGCCGTGCCAGCTCCTCTTGGATCGCCTGAAGCGTTTTCCCGGCTCCGGCGGCAATCCCGCAGGTAGCCATGCCGATCAGGATTTCAATTTTTTGGCTATGGGAGTTGCCAGTCGCCCGGCTTTTGACGTCTCCCGCTGTCTTCATTCGGTGTTCTTCTAATTGAGCAAGCGTTTTAATGTTCAACTCCGGAACCCTCCTTTTTCCGGTAACTTTCAATGATCCGATCCACTTCCTCCACAGTAACCCGGCCATAAATTTTGTCGTCGATCATTATCACGGGAGCTAACCCGCATGCGCCGATACAACGAAGATTTTTTAAAGTAAAAAATCCGTCTTTGGTGGTTTCCCCTTTATAAATATCCAAGATTTCATGTAAACGTTGCATCAATGCCGGCGCCCCCTTCACAAAACAGGCCGTACCCAGGCAAACGCTAATGATATGCACCCCCCTGGGATTCATAGTAAAATTGGAATAAAAGCTGACCACTCCGAAGATTTCAGCGCCGGAGATTCCCACCTTCCCGGCGATAAACAACAAAACCTCCCGAGGTAAAAAACCGAAAATTTCTTGGGCTTTATAGATAATATCAATTAAGGCCCCTTTGGTGCTGGGCATACTTTGAATATACTCGCCCAACCGGTTGAATTTCTCCGAAGGTAGATCTTTCACACTGATGATCTGTGCTCTAACACCCGCTTTGGCCATGCTGCCGTCAACCTTCCTTCTGTCCCCAATGATCCAAAACCTAAACTTCTTTTTTGAAAACTAAATTACACTTTGATATGCTAACGGGTCTAACGGCGAACCGATGGGACTTCCTTCCTTCTAACGTTGATGCCCTTAACCTAACACCCTCAAACCGCCTCTACTTTATACCGGTTTTTGTCCTTTCAAACTTAATTTTAGCATTGACTATTTCATCAAAGGCAATGGTAAGAGCTTCGCTCACACGCCTATCATCGGCGCCTTTTTCTGTAAAGATATGACGTGCCCGTTTAGCGGCGATGTTCACCAGCACAAATCGATTGTCGGCATGTTTTAAAAGTTCCTCTAATGATTGGTAAATCATTATTTTTCCTCTTTTCACTA
>JASFQO010000317.1:0-4254 GCA_050115405.1 Bacillota bacterium | reverse complement strand
TGCATTGTCACCGACACTCGAATGGTGGAAGCGGGCATCAACAAAAAGGTTTTAGCCTCTTTTGGCGGAAAGGTTAAGTGCTTTATGGACCGGGCGGCGATTGGTAAAAAGGCCAAGGCCTTGGGAGTAACCCGGGCGGCTTTGTGTATGGACAAGGCCGGCGAGGATTCACACTGTAAAGTTTTTGCCATTGGCAATGCGCCTACGGCATTAATCCGGCTTTGTGAATTGATGGATGAGGGGAAAGTTCGGCCGGAACTGGTGATTGGCGTACCGGTGGGTTTTGTCAATGTGGTGGAAGCTAAGGAATTGCTGAAACGAGCTCCGGTTCCGTATATTATCGCGGCCGGCCGCAAAGGAGGCAGCAATGTGGCGGCGGCTATCGTCAATGCATTGTTGTATATGGCAAAAAATGGATGAATTTTGCTATGAAGCCGGGACAGGTAAAAAATTGCGAAAGGGGTATACCACCGGTTCTTGCGCGGCGGGAGCGGCCAAAGCGGCTGTTTATTTGTTATGCGCCGGGACGGCTCCGGACCATGTAGTCATTGATACTCCGGGCGGCTATCCGTTAAATTTGCCGGTAACCGACTGCCGCAGCGAAGCCGGCCTGGCCCGTTGTTCCATCGTCAAAGATGCCGGCGATGATCCGGATGTTACCGATGGCATGAAGATTTTTGCCGAAGCCAGCCTGCTTGATGAGGCGAATGTAGTGATTGAGGCGGGTGAAGGCATCGGTCGGGTGACTTTGCCCGGTCTTAAGATTCCGGTGGGACGGCCGGCCATCAATCCGGTACCGTTGCAGATGATTGAAACCGAGGTACGGCGCGTCCTACCGTGGGATAAGGGCGCCCGGATCATTATCAGCGCACCCGGGGGAGGGGAGATCGCCGGGAAGACTTTCAATTCAAAGCTGGGAATTATCGGCGGCATTTCCATTTTGGGTACTACGGGAATTGTCGAGCCTATGTCGCAAGAGGCGCTTAAGGAGTCGTTGGCTTTGAAATTAAGCGTGATGAATTCCGGACATTTGACGCAAGCCGTATTTGTCTTCGGAAATTATGGCGAAATTTTTGCCCGGCAAAGGCTGGGCCTTGCGAGTGAATATATGGTGAAAATCGGGAATTATCTTGGATTTATGCTGGATAAAGCCTTGGAATATGGTTTTCGGGAAGTCTTGATCGTCGGCCATTTGGGTAAATTGGTAAAAGTAGCGGCGGGAATATTTCAAACCCATAGCCGGGTGGCGGATGCCAGAGCGGAAATTCTTTGCGCTTATGCCGCGCTGGCCGGGGCTTCTCAAGAAGCTGTGCAAAAAATTTACGAATGCCCCACCACCGAAGCCATGGCTGCAGTCATGGAGCGTTATGGGGTCCGAGTTTACCCGCAACTTGCCGCCAGGGTGGTCAAGCGCTGTCAAGAATATGTACGCCAAAAGATCGAAATCGGCGCGGTTTTGTTTAAGGGCGCCGACCATCTGTTGGCGATGGACGGAGCGGCGGAGAAAATCATCAGGGAGCTGAGAGCATGAGCGGCGTTTATATCGTGGGGGTGGGTCCGGGTCATCCGGACTACCTGACCTCCGCCGCCCGGGAAGTGATCGCCGGATGTCAAGTATTGATCGGCGGCGCTAGAAACTTGTCTTTATTTCCGGATTGGTCCGGCGAAAAAATTCAAATTGCCAATAATCTCGAATTGATTTGCAGCTATCTGGCGGCGCAGCATTTGCAAAAAAGGATCGCCGTCCTGGTCAGCGGAGACCCCGGGCTGTTCAGCATGTTGCAAACGGTTCAAACCAGGGCGCCGGATGTTCGTTTCACAGTGATCCCGGGGATCAGTTCTTTGCAATATATGGCCGCTAAACTGGGTATGTCCTGGCATGATTGGCGCATTATCAGTTTGCACGGAAAAGAAGCCGGAAATATTTTACCCGAACTGCTCCGGCACCGCCGGATTTGCATCTTTACGGGAGGCAAACATACTCCGGCAACGATTTGCCAAAACCTTCTCAAACAGGGATTTACCCGGGCCCGGGTGTGGGTGGGGGAGAACCTTTCGTATCCTCGGGAAAGATTGGCCCAGGGTGACATCAACGCGATCAGTGGGCAGGATTTTGAGGGCCTTTCCCTGATGCTGCTGGAAGTGGCGGAACCACCGACCCCGCCATGGCCCTTTCAAACTCCCGGTATTCCGGAGGACCGGTTTATCCGGGGCGAAGTTCCGCTGACCAAAACGGAAGTCCGGGCGGTATCGTTGGCTAAATTAAGATTGCAGCCGGGGCATTGCCTTTACGATATCGGCGCCGGCACCGGATCAGTGGCGGTTGAATGTGCTTTGCAATGCCGGGAAGGCCTGGTTTACGCCGTGGAGAAAAAAGCTGACGCCAGGGATCTCATTGCCCGGAACGCCGCTTTGTTCGGCGTTTTGAACCTGCGAATAGTGGCGGGGGAAGCCCCCGGGGCGCTTGACGGTTTACCCGCGCCTGATCGGGTCTTTATCGGCGGGAGCGGCGGCGGGATGATTTCGATTTTGGAGCGGCTGTCCCAATTCGGGAAGCCGTTCCGCGTGGTGATCAATGCGGTTACCATCGAATCTTGCCATGAGGCTTTGACAGGTCTGGCGAGCAGTGGATTTGGCGCTATTGAAGTGGCGCATATAGCGGTTGCGCGGGGTAAAGCTGCCGGCGGTAAGCATTTGCTGCAGGCGCTTAATCCGGTTTTTATTATTAGCGCCGCTCAAGGAGAGTCGGAAAAGGAGTTTGCGGAATGATTCATTTTGTCGGGGCCGGTCCGGGAGATCCGGAGTTGATCACAGTCAAGGGAAAATGTTTGTTGGAGCGGGCGGATCTGATTATTTATACCGGTTCGCTCGTTAATCCCGCCTTACTGGCAAACGCCAAGCCGGGATGCAAGATTTACGACAGCGCCGGGATGACTTTGGCGGAGGTGGTCAAAGTCATGGAAGCCGGTTCGCGGAGGGGTGAAGCGATTGTCAGGCTGCATACCGGCGATCCTTCGCTATTCGGCGCGGTACGCGAACAGCAGGACGCTTTAACCCAACGGAATATACCCTACGAAGTCGTGCCCGGAGTCAGCTCGTTTGCTGCGGCGGCTGCGGCTTTAAAGGCCGAATATACTTTACCCGGGGTTTCCCAAACGGTCATTCTGACCCGTATGGCGGGACGGACTCCGGTCCCCGCAAGTGAAAGCCTGGAATCTTTAGCGGCCCATCAAGCCAGCCTGGTTGTTTTTTTAAGTATCCGTCAAATTGAGGAGCTGGTAGCCCGGTTGCGGACACATTACCCGCCGAAGACTCCGGCGGCGGTGGTTTACAAGGCTTCCTGGCCGGAAGAGAAAATAATCCGCGGCGCCCTGGATAATATTGCCGCGTCGGTTCGCAGGGCGAATATTACCAAGACCGCATTGTTGGTGGTGGGCGATTTTTTAGGCTTCGAATATCAATTATCCAAGTTGTACGATCCCACTTTCAGTCACGAATACCGGAAGGGTTCGCAGCCGGAAAAGCAGTGCGGGAGGATGCGCCTCGCCGTGGTGGCGTTAACGAAAAACGGAGCGGTTATCGCCGATCAAATCGCTGCAAAGATGACGGCCGATTTGTTTACAGAATGGGACTGTCACGGGATTAAATCCGTTGGCTGGCCCGCTAACGGAAACTTCGGCGCTTTGGTGAGCGGACTTTTTGAAAAGTATGAAGGCCTTATTTTCATTATGGCTTGCGGGATTGTCGTCCGGAGCATCGCGCCGTTTTTACAAAATAAAAAGGCCGACCCCGCGGTGGTGATCGTTGATGAAAAGGGCGGGCATGTGATTAGTTTGCTATCAGGCCATTACGGCGGAGCCAATCAATTGGCGCGGCAAATCGCGTCTTTGATCGGCGGCGAGGCCGTGATTACCACAGCCACCGATTTAAACCGAGTGATGGCGTTCGATCTTTTCGCCAGGGAAAATGAGTGTGTCATCGAAAATGAATCCGAGTTGAAAACGATTAGCGCCGCATTGGTAAATGGCGAAACGGTTAATTTGTATACTCCCTACCGGTTGCGGGGAGAATTGCCGCCGCAGATCCGGCCCGGCGATTTTCCGGGAAATCCAGAGGATTTGGCTGTAGTTTTGGACAATAACTTGGGAAATCATCCTATAGCGCGGCAGGTGCTGTTTATCCGGCCGAAAAATTTGATTTTAGGGATTGGATGCAAAAAAGGGACTTCCCAAGCAGCCATTGCCGGGGCGGTGG
>JASFQO010000316.1:0-4255 GCA_050115405.1 Bacillota bacterium | reverse complement strand
CATCGCGATTACACATATAGCGGCAGCATTATGATCAATGTTTACGATGACCGGATGGAATTTGTGTCGCTTGGCGGGTTGGTGAAGGGTCTTACCGAAAAAGATATCCGGGCCGGAATCTCCCAGCCCAGAAATAAGAATTTGGCGAATGTGTTCTATCGGCTGCGCCTGATTGAAGCTTACGGTACCGGCATCCAGCGGATTTTTTCCAGTTATCCGGAGGAAGTTCCGCCGCGGCTCGTAACTACGGAGAATACGTTTACGATGACCTTGCCGAACCGGAATTATCCCGGACCATCCGGGGAGCCGGGACCTGAGAAATCACAAGGCAAGGGGAATGAACTGACCTATCAATTTAAGGAAGTGCTTGACTATTTAAAGGAACATGGCTCGATCACCGAGGACGCTGTGCGGGAGTTGTTGGGAATAAAAAGGACCAGAGCATATACGATTGCCAAACAAATGCAGGGGGCGGGGTTAATTGCCTCACATGGGCGCGGGGCCCAAAAAAGGTATTTTATAAAGTGATCCTGAATCAGGCGCTGAAGCTAAAGCGATTACTCCTTTTGGAACTTTTCCGGAAGGAGTTTTTTTGGTTAGTTTATCCAAAAAAATATGATAGTGGTTATTTTTTAAAATAGTATCTATAAAATAACACTTTTTATCTTTTTTGTGCAGGTAAAAACGAAATTGGATGGCGAATAATTAAAAATGGAATGTTTTGCTGTAGAATAATATTTTTGCGGGGTTTTTCTTAGTTTGTTAAAAGTTAGGCTTGGGTTGGACCCAAAAATCTGCCGATATAGTATTTGGCGAATGAATCAGATGAGGTGATACTTTGAAAAAATCAATTAATTTACTCCTGATTTTGTTGCTATTAATGGCGTTGGTGGGTGGCTGCGCCCAAAATCAGACGGCCAAAATGGCGACGCTTGACGATATCGCCACCAAACGTATCGGGGTCTATGTCGGCACTATATATGACAAATTTGCCGTAAACCGTTTCCCGAAAGCAACTATCCTGCGTTATAACAGTATTTCCGATTTTGTTCTGGCGTTAAAGAATAAAAAGATTGATGTCGCTATCTCCAATTTATATTCTGCCAAAAATGCGATGAAAACCAATCCCGAAATCGGGATTTTAACTGATAACTTGTTGTCTTTTCCGCTCGGTATCGGGTTTAACAAAGGCAACCCCGCTTTACGGAAAAGATTCAATGCTTTTTTGCAAGACTTTAAAGCCGGCGGTTCTTTTGACAGGATGTATCACAAATGGTTTGACAATGATGTTGAGAATGTCAAAATGCCCAAATTCGCGCCAAATCGGTCCGGTCAAAAGGTTGTCTTGGGTGTCGCCGTGGGGGATTTGCCGAATGTCGGCTATGTCAATGGTGAGTATGTCGGTTTTGATATTGAATTGCTCCAAACTTTTGCCAAAAAGGAAAACCTCAATTTAGAAATTGTGACCATGGAGTTCGGGGCTCTGGTCGCCGCCCTGGCAGCCGGGAAGGTCGACATGATCGCCGACTGTATTGCGATTACCGAGGAGCGGAAGCGGCAGGTCGCTTTCAGCGATCCGTATATGGAGGACAAATCGGCGTTAATTGCGCTTAAGGCCAATCTGGCGAACACGGCGGCGGAGGGAGTCAAAGGGCTGACCCTGGCGGAAGGTGTTGCCGGTCTACAAGGGCGAACTGATCTCGTTGGTCAAAACGACCTCAATCGTCGGTTATATCGCCGTCCAGGACTTGACCAAGGCCAGTGATATTATCCGCAGCCGGACTTTTGACGCATTTTTCCCGCTGATTGTGACGGCGCTGCTTTATTTCGCCATTTGCGGACTGTTGTTATTATTGCTGAGTACCGTGGAACGCCGGACCGACCCGAAAAGAAAACGTAAAATGCCGGGAACTCGAAATAGTTTGGCTAATTCTTATTTGCAAAATGATCTCGCAGTACTGGTAAGGAGGGCGAAATAATGATTAAGGTTGAGCATCTTTCCAAAAATTATGGGCAACTTTGTGTACTTAAAGATATTACTACCGAAATTCAAAAGGGCGAGGTGATTTCGATTATCGGCCCTTCCGGCACGGGAAAAAGCACCTTTTTACGCTGCCTCAATCTTCTGGAAACCCCCAGCGAGGGGCGGATCGAGATCGACGATCTCGATATCCTGAAAAAAGGCGCCGACGTGCCGAAGCTGCGGCGCAAAATGGGGATGGTTTTTCAGTCTTTCAACCTCTATGCCCATTTAACGGTGCTGGACAATTTGACCATCGGGCCGGTGAAGTTGCTGCATAAGACCAAAGACGAAGCGGAGCGGAAGGCGGTGGAGATCTTAAAGACAGTCGGCCTGGCGGAAAAGACCGCCGCTTTTCCCGATGTGCTTTCCGGCGGACAGAAACAAAGAGTGGCGATTGCCAGGTGCCTGGTGATGGAGCCGGAGATCATTTTATTTGACGAACCCACCTCCGCGCTTGACCCGACCATGGTGAGCGAAGTCCTGGGAGTCATTCGCCGTCTGGCCAAAGAAGGGATGACCATGGCGATCGTAACCCATGAAATGGACTTTGCCAGAGATGTCTCTACCCGGGTGTTTTATATGGACGAGGGCTTGATCTTATGACGGGCTTGATGAAGACCGTCGCGTCTTGCTTGCCTTGCGGGACTTCAAACCTCAAAGAACCCCAATCCGTCCAAGGCCGCGATGGCCTTTTTAATGTAATCCTCCGAAGTCATTGGCCATTTAAAGTTTAACCGATAGAGAACCTCAGTCGTAAATTCATTGGACCTCCCCAGCGCATAGAGCGGCTTTTCCGGGTTATTTCCCTGATATGCCAATATTCCGGTAAGCGCGGCTATCATTCGGTCATCTTGCATCTTTTCCTTGAGGCATTCGGCAAATTCCCCTTCACCTACAATATCGATCGCGAAACCATACTCTTTCATGGTGTAAATAACATCAGACATATAAATATCATGATTATTACAGGGATGAAATACCGTATATTCACTATTGGTCTGCGTCAGCTTTAAAATCGCTTGGGCAGTACTATCAATCGGCGAAAACTCGGCCGCGCCACCCATCATCGCTACCGGGAATTTCCCCAGTAGTTTAAAGGCTTTTAAACTATTCATAAAGGAATTGCCTTGAAAGTTGATTTGGAATTCGCCGTCGCTATTACGTGACATCAAATTGCCAACCCGCATTATTTTGGCTTTTAAACCCGCACCGATTGCCTCCAAAACACAGCGTTCCGCCAGGAATTTACTATTGATATATTTATTGTCTAAAGTTTGCCCCAGGTATAGTTGGGATTCTTTTAGCTTCAGGTCTTTCAACGCCGTATCGCCCATTCCGGCGACACTGGTAGTTGAAACCTGGATTAACAATGCTTGATGTTCCTGACAATAGGCAATCAAATTGCGAACTCCGCCGACATTAACCTTTTCCAGCTCATCGCCGGCCGTAAAATGTTTAACCACCGCCGCGCAGTTGATTACCGTATCGACTTTCACCTTGATTGATTTCAGCCCATTAAGGTCGCCAACCACTGTGAAGACCCGTTTCCCAAAAAGCTCGCTATAGTCATTTTCAAAATAATAAACCAGCCTCCCTTTCAGGCGGGCATCAGCTGAATTGCCATCTTCCGAACGCATCAGACAGTACACTTTACCCGGATAGTTTTCTAAAAATTCTTTCAAAATATGAATTCCTAAAAATCCGGTAGCACCGGCTAAGAGGATATCCCCCATTGGCGTCTCGGTAATTTTGCCCAGGGTATTTTGAGCCAGCAGTTGGTCTATCGCGTAATAGTCATAGTCGCTAACGTCTGCGGTGATAGTTTCTTCCGCTTGGTTATTTAAAATTGCGGACAGTTTTTGGGGCGTTTGATATTTAAAGACATTGGCATAAGTAACCCCAATATTCTGCGCCATTGTTTTAACCACTAGTTTCATGGCGAGCAGTGAAGTGCCGCCCCGATCAAAGAAACTGTCGGTAATGCCCACTCGGTCGAGAGCCAGGGTTTCGGCAAAAATCTTGCAAAGCTGCGCTTCCAGTTCATTGGTGGGCGCGACATATTCATTGTAGTTTTTGAGTTCCGGATCGGGTAGCGCTTTCCGATCAACTTTTCCGCCCGGCGTCAAAGGAATTTTCTCCAACTGCAGCAAAGCCGTCGGTACCATATACCCGGTCAGACTTTGACTTAAATATGCTTTTAGTTGATTGGTGTCAACAGCGGTGTCCGCCGTG
>JASFQO010000315.1:0-4264 GCA_050115405.1 Bacillota bacterium | reverse complement strand
ATATCCAAGATTCCAAGGGCCAATTCATATCGATTTTAATCATCATTACCCTCGGGATTACTTTTTATACCGGTCTTAACTCTACCTTACGCAACCTTAGCTTTGCCAGCCAAGAATATTATACGGATTACCGATTAGCCCATATCTGGGCGTATTTTTCCAAAACGCCGGAGAATGTTTTAGAGCGAATTAGGAGAGTTCCCGGAGTTGCAAAAGTGACGGGCAGAGTGGTTCGGGACGTCAAATTGAACCCGGTTGAGAACAATGTGATGCTCAGACTCATTACTTTACCGAACGCGAGGCAAGAAGTAATCAATGATGTCTTGCTTAGATCCGGACGGTATTTTACTCAAGAAAGCGGTAATCAGTGTTTGGTAGAAGAAGCATTCTTTAAAGCCAAAGGACTTAGGATCGGGGATTATCTTAGGCCGGTGATTAATGGCACTGAGTTTAAGCTTAAAATTATCGGTACGGTCAAAAGCCCTGAATATATTTATCAATTGCGTGACGGCAACGAACTGGTACCTAACCTGAGTAAATTTGGAATTGTGTATGTAAAGGAGTCATATGCAAGGTTATTGTTTGATTTTAACGGTTCAATCAATGAAGCGTGTATCTTGCTATCGGATCAATCGGCTATCGGAAAAATTCAGGATCAATTGGATCGTATTTTAGAGAAACATGGTTTGAGGGAGATTACCCCGCGCCAGGAGCAGTTAAGTTATAATGCTTTTTCAGGGGAAATTGAACAATTAAATTCATTTGGAAGCGTTTTCCCAATGATGTTTCTAATAGTAGCAGCTTTAATTACTTATATTACCATGAGTAGGATCGTCGAAAATCAGCGAAGCTTGATTGGGACGCTTAAGGCCTTAGGATATAGCAATTTCCATATTATTGCATATTATCTTTCTTTTGCGGTAGTTTTTGGAATAGCGGGAAGTATTTTGGGCTCAATATTTGGGCAATATTTTAGCGAATTATTACTTAGTTTATATAATTCAATATATCAGCTTCCATTGGGAAATAGTAAGCCTCAGTATGATTTGGTTATTCCCGCTTCGCTCATGGCTTTGGGTTTCGGTTTATTGGCCGGATATAATGCGGTTAAAGTCGAATTACGTCTAGTACCGGCTGAATCAATGCGTCCTAAAGCACCCAAAGCGGGAAAGAAAACGTTGTTCGAACAGATTAGGATTCTATGGCGCAAACTTAATTTTAGTTGGAAAATAATTATCCGCAATCTTTTTAGGTATAAAAAGCGTATCATCTTTACTGCCGTTGGCATTATTATGGCAACTGCTTTATTATTGACCGCTTTAGGGATGAGTGATTCGATTAAATATATGATTACCAAACAGTTCACTCAAATTCAACAATACGATCTCAAAGTGAACTTAGAGCAATTGTTTAACGTCAACGAACTAAGTTATCTTAAGAGCATAGCCCATGTTGTAAAAATGGAGCCTATGGTGGAAATGGGCGTAGAATTTCGTAATGGATGGCGCACTAAAAAAATGGGGTTAGTCGTTTTGAATCCGGGTTCCGAATTGTATCGGCTTGCTGACGGGAATGGGAAGAGAATTCATCTTACTGAAGGCGGAATGCTCTTATCCGAAAGGGCAAGTGAAATTTTAGGTCTTCAAGATGGAGATGTAGCCCAATATCGGATACTATGGCCTGGTAAAAGATCAAAAGAAGATCAGAAAAATATCTTGGTCCAAGGTAAGATTTCACAATATGTCGGGCAAAGCGCTTACGGAAGTATCAAGCAAGTTAATCGCTTTTTGGGAGAAGGTAGGATTGCCAATGTGGTCTTGTTGAAGTTGGATGACCAACGTAACGAAACCGAAGTGGTTAAAAAACTGAGCGAACTCTCTATGGTTAGTTCCGTTCAGTCGAAGGCAGAGTCAATATTCAGTTTAAAGCAGGCTTTGGAATCAGTAGGTTCAATGGTAGGGATTTTTATTCTGGCAGCCGGCGCCTTGGCTTTCGCGGTGATTTACAATATTACCAATATCAATATTCATGAACGGCAACGCGAACTTGCTACATTAAAAGTATTGGGGTTTACTGAAAGCGAGATCAAACAACTCATTTTCAACGAAAATTTTATTGTGACGTTTTTGGGAGTTTTGGCAGGCTTGCCGGTTGGAGGAGTGTTTCTCGAGGCGTTAATGACCAGTGGGAGCACGGATAATATGACTATGCCGGCGATTTTGTTTGACGTTAGTTATCTATGGACGTTCTGCCTGATGTTTGGGTTTACTATTTTGGCTAATTTGGTCTTAACCCGCAAAATACGCAGTATTAATATGGTTGAAGCTTTAAAAAGCAGTGAGTGAAGCAAGAGAAAGGTAGAAAGCAATGAAACGCAAAAAAATGTGGATTTATAGTTGTATCATAACTGTAGCCGCCCTTGCGTTTTTTTTGATAACGAAACAAGGGGTGGAGAAGGAAGTGACCTTAGTAACCTCGGGACTTCTTGAGCAATCGCTGGAAGTTACTGGCACAGTAAAATCCCGTCACGTTCAGACCATTTATATCCAGTCGCAAGGTCGTGTTAACGAGGTTTTGGTTGCGAAGGGCGATCTAGTTAAGAAGGGCGACTTACTTTTACGGCTCGATCCGATTGATCGCAGGATTGCGAAGCTCGCTGTGGAGCAGGCAAAAAATGACTATGATTTGGCAATGAAAGATTTGGAGAAAACCAAAAAACTATACGACGTTGGCGCTTTTAGCCGTAAGGAATATGAAACCGCTGAAGTGGGGTATAAAAATGCGGCGAATACTTATCAGGCGGCCATGTTGAAATTTGAAAAAAGCACCGAAAGTACTTTGCTAAGGGCTCCTCGTGACGGGGTTATTTTAGATAGGATGGTGGAACCCAATTTGTATGCTTCGGAAGGTACGGCCGCCTTTGTTATCGGACAATTTTTAGATTTGGAAATTGAAGCGGAAATTTTGGCTGATGAGGCTGTAACTGTTCGGAAAGGCAATCGGGTGATAATTACCGGAAAAGTTACTGGAAGTGAGGATTTGAGGGGAGTTGTAACCCAAGTTGCTCCTATGGCTAAAAATGTTATCTCTTCCTTGGGAGTTAATCAGAAACGACGTACTGTGACAGTGGCCTTTACCCAAGGAAGCGGTCAGTTACGACCTGGGGTTGATGTGGATGTAAAAATTATTACTATTGTGAACCAAGACGCCCTTAAAATTCCGTTAAGCGCAGTTTTTGATTATAAAGGTAGCGCCAATGTCTTTGTCGTTAAAGACGGCATAGTGAGAATTCAGCCTGTGGTTACGGGAATTGAGAATTACGAAGAAGTAATGATCAAATCCGGATTGAAAAAGGGTGAATTAGTTTTAACCAAACCTGATAATAGTGTTACGGAAGGAATGAAGATAAAAGTTGTAAAATAAAGGTCATACCGGATAGCTCAGGCATTTAATGGTTTTGGTTATAATCTATTATAGATAGGTGGATGAAAAAAATGATGGAAGTCAACGAGTTGTATTTTGCATATAAGGGAAATACCGAAGATACAATCAAGAACATCAGTTTTTCGGTAGGTAAAGGTAAAATATTTGGATTTCTAGGACCGTCGGGGGCGGGAAAGAGTACTGTGCAAAAGATTTTGATCGGAATACTGAAAGATTACCGAGGAAATGTAAAGGTCTTTCATCAGGAAATTAGCAAAGTAAATCGGGATTACTATGAAAAAATAGGAGTGTCCTTTGAACTTCCCAATTTATATAGCAAATTTACCGCTTTGGAGAATCTGAACTATTTTGGATCATTTTACTCAAACCGGGTCGAAGATCCGATAAAGCTTTTGAAAGCAGTGGGTTTAGAGGTTAGCGCCAAAATAAGAGTTTCCCATTTTTCGAAAGGAATGAAAATGAGATTAAACTTTTGCAGGGCATTACTTAATAGACCGGAAATAATTTTTTTGGATGAGCCCACTTCCGGTTTAGACCCTGTCAATTCGAAATTGGTAAAAGACATTATTATAAATCTTAAACAAGAAGGCCGAACCATATTTCTGACTACTCATAATATGACAATTGCCGACGAATTATGCGATCAGGTAGCGTTTATAGTTGATGGAAAAATTAATCTGATTGATTCTCCTCGCGCCCTCAAAGTCTTAAAAGGGGAAAAGTCTTTGATAGCGGAGTATCGGGACAATGGGAAAGTTTTGTCCCAAAAATTTAGTTTAAATGGCATTGGCGCTAATGAGGATTTTATTAAAATATTAAA
>JASFQO010000314.1:0-4275 GCA_050115405.1 Bacillota bacterium | reverse complement strand
CGGGCTGACAAGGTCCACTTGCTTCCCGACCGCCTTCAACCGGGGCAGCGACCCGCCATAAATCCCGCCCCACCCTTCTTCATAAAAAGCCAATACTTGCGGCTTGACCGCCAACTCAGGCGTCCGGGGTTGTTGGTCCTGCTTTGCGGCCGGTTGGCAATGCCCCTGCCAAAAGCCGCAACTGACAGCCAAGCTAACCATAAGCGCTATTTGCCTTAAATTTTTCCGCCAACTTTGGTACATGATAGCCTCGCTAACATCCTTTCTCAATGTCGGTCTGCTCTAATGTTTTAACTCTCATATTCCATATTATTCTTTTGGCGTTATGGTTTTTCCTGCAAACAGTAAAAAGACGGTTCTTGAATTGAATCATGGAATTCAATTCAAGAACCGTCCCCGCATTTCATCAAGTTAGCAGATATTCGGCGCAACTTTCCCCATTTTCGAGGGCGTCTAAAATTTGTTCGATGGCCGTTTCGGTAAGATTACCATACCAATACCCTTCCGGATAAATCACCAACGCCGGTCCCCGATCACAGACTTTGAGACAACCACAGTTGGTAATCATGACCCCATCCATTCCCCGATCGTCAACCTCACTTTGTAAATATTGCAGCAAGGCCCCGGCGTCGCGTTTGGCGCAAGCGCCCAACGGTTCTCCCTTCACCCGGGAGCTGGTACAGAGAAAAATGTGATGTTTTGGTCTTTCCAAATTAAACTCCTCCTTCGTCGTCGTTTGTCGCTCGCCGTTCGTGGTTCGCCGTTCGCAAAACCAACATCAGATGCTCTAGTTTGTTGGGAATGCTTTGTGAGAAGCTATACAGTCCCGACACGCGTCACTTAAGATAACCAATCCGCAAATCCTGATAATTCAAAAATTCGAACAATCGGTTCAGACAAAAGGCACCGGCGGATCGACTCAATCTCCCCGCCCGGAGAGCCAACCTCGCCGACGTTTATGCATCCTGCAACCAAGCGGCGATGTTTTGTGATTCCGAACGACGAGCGACGAACCACGAGCGCCACGGATTAAGTAGCCTTGTCGCTTCATCCGCACCCCATTCCGTCGCCTTTACACGAGAACCCGCATTTGGCGCCGGCAGCTTTGCAGCCCGCCCCCCGGCCGGAGGCTAAAGCAGTCAGCGCCGTGTCGATCAGCCCTTCGGTCTCAAATACTTTAATGCCGTTTTCCTTGAGAATTCGGGAGGGCGATTCGCCAATCCCGCTTACCAGTATGGAATGGCAATCGGCGATCCGTTGACACAATTCATTCCAGCGCGCCGCCCCGCCGCCCGGCTGGGGAGTTGGCCGGACCGCCACCAATTCCGCCCCATAAGGGGTCACTTTAAAGATATGCAAGTTAGCCGCCTCGCCCAAATGGGCGTTAATTAACAGTCCCTCCAGCGTGGCAACGGCAACATAAGGCCGGTGTTGGCCCGGATCTAACGGTAAAGCGGCGGCCCAAGTCAATAGTTCATCCGCTTGGGAGTCCGGCGCCGCGCCGATGAGCCCGGCGGCGTCGGCCCGGCAACGCGCGCAATGTTTCATCTGAGGGATAAATGCTTCCGCCGCCCGACGAATTAAAGCCACCGCTTCGGGGGAAGGTTCGGGCAATGTTGCGAAATTGCTTCCTTCGGCCGGAAGCAGCGGAATACAGTTCATAATGTCGGCGCCCAATCCTTTGACTTTTTGGGCCACTTCCGGAAGGTGGCCGTCATTGATTCCCGGAATAATAATGGCATTTACTTTCACGATGATGCCGCATTTTTTCAACTCCGCCAACGCCGCCAACTGCCGCCCGATCAACAACGCCGCGCCGTCTTGACCCCGGTAAATGACTTTGCCGTCCCGGACCCAGGCGTAAATCTGCGCGCCAATTTCCGGATCAACGGCATTAATCGTGAGCGTCGCGTGCGTAAGGCCTAGTTCGGCCAGTGCGGCAATGTGCGGGGACAGATTCAACCCGTTGGTCGCCAGACAGAAAAGCAATTCCGGATATTTCTCATGCACCAGCCGGAGGGTCTGCAAGGTTTCGGCCGGGTTGGCCAACGGGTCGCCCGGCCCGGCGATACCTATGGTGGAGATTGACGCATTGCTTTTTAAATATTGGTCCACATATTGTAAAGCTTGCCCGGGAGAGAGAATTTTACTGGTGACTCCGGGACGGCTCTCATTCACGCAGTCATATTTGCGGTTACAAAAATTACATTGAATATTGCACTTCGGCGCCACCGGCAAATGCAGCCTGCCGTATTGGTGGCGCACGTTGCCGTTAAAGCAGGGATGATTAGGACGGTCTTTGCCCATTACCATTGGAATCACTCCTTTTCAAATATAGCTCCAACCAATCGGCGACTCTTCCTGGATTTGCCGGATGATCTCATTGACAATCCGGTCAAATAACTGTTGGGTACCGCGATAGCCCAAATGTAACAAGCGTTGGCCGCCAATCCGGTCGTGAATTGGAAACCCGACTCGGACCAAGGGGACCCGCAATTGCCGCGCCAAGGCATAACCTTTGGAATTGCCAATCAACAAGTCCGGTTGGAGCGCTGCCGCCATCGAACCAATCTCGGTAAAATCAATTCCTTCCATAATTTGCATTTGGGCTTGCAACTCCGGCAGAAGCGCGCCTAATTCGCCGGCCAGTTTTCCAGTCTCGGTCCCGGTAGCGCACAGCGCCGGAATGACCCCGATCTCCGCTAAAAAGGAGGCGATCCCCAAAACCAGGTCCGGTTCGCCATAGACCACCGCCCTCTTGCCGCTTAAATATTTATGGGCGTCAATATACGCATCGACCAATCGGCCCCGCTCTTGCCGATACATTAAGGGAATCTCCGTCCCGGCCAGGCCGGCCAGGAACTCTAAAAAGCGGTCGGTCTCTTTAATGCCGATTGGCAAGCCCAACTGGTAACTCTCCGTCCCAAACTGTCTATTCAAAAATGTGGCGGCATTTTGTTCTTCCCGAACTGTCCGTCCCAATTGCACCGCCGCCCGCGACCGGCCCGCCGCCCTGATTTGCTTCAGCGGCGTCCCGCCGGGCGCGATTTTGGGATAAATGTCCCAAATGGCGCCATCCAACGTCTCCGCATAGTCGGGCAAAAGCATCACTTCGATTCCAAAATTGGCAAAAATCTCCTTGAGTAACCGCAAGTCCGCGGGGGAGACCAGCCCCGGGAACAGGCTGACTTGCCGGCCGGCCGGACCGGCGGCGGCCAATTGCTCCACTACCGCCCGGATCGTGGCCTGAAAACCGTCGATATGCGATCCTTGATAACTGGGGGTCGACACCGTAACCAGCGCCGGTAATTCGCCGCCGCCATGCTTCTGCTGAAAATCATGCAAAATTAGCTTGACATCGTCGCCAATGGTCTCGCTCAGACAAGTGGTGGCGATTCCAATTAGACTCGGTTGATATTGGGCGATTACGTTCTTAATCGCTTTTTGCAAATTAGGGCCGCCGCCAAAGATGGCGCTATACTCGCTAAAACTAGAAGAGGCCACGTCAATCGGTTCTTTAAAATGGCTGATCAGATAGCGCCGAATATAGGTGGCGCACCCTTGCGAGCCATGTAACAGCGGGACCGCCCCTTCAATCCCCCGCAGCGCCAATGAAGCGCCCAAAGGATTACAGAGTTTGCAGGCGTTAATCGTCGCCGCTTTCGCGGCTGTCGCTTCATGACGACTCATTTGGGCCACCTTCTTTCCCCAAAACCGTGTTGGCGGCGCCCACCGCCATTTTGGCGCCCATGCCGTCCGTCGCGCGCCTTAAGCCCTTTTCACGGCGCGGCGTAAATTGCCAGACCGGGCTTAAAACCGAGGCATAAACCTCTTTGGCGAAATTTAACATCCCGACAAAACCCGCCAACGCGATTTTCCGTTCGTGATTGTGGTCGCAAAAGCCAATCCCTAATTTGTAAGCAATCGGCCGTTCCTTAACCCCACCGATAAACAGGTCGACCTCTTTTGCCCGGACAAATTCCGCCAGCTCCAGCGGATTGGAGTCATCCACAATAATCGTCCCCGGGTCGCACAACTCTTGCAACAGTCGATAATCGTCCCGGTTACCGGTCTGGGAGCCGACCAATGCCGTCTTAATGCCCAACAGTCGTAAGGCCTTGACTAATGAAAAAGCTTTAAAAGCGCCGCCGACATAAATCGCGGCCTTTTTACCGGCCAAGGCCCGGCGATATTCCAAAATCCGGGGGTAGATCGCGTTAATTTCCTCCCGCACCAACCTTTGCGTCCGCCGCATAATTTCCGGATTGCCGAAAT
>JASFQO010000313.1:0-4289 GCA_050115405.1 Bacillota bacterium | reverse complement strand
TGAGCTTTCAGTCCTGGCATTCGCGTCGTCAAAAGTCGTGCAGTGCAAGGAACGACCGAGGGAGGAGCGCAGATAATACTCGCTGTATATCGAGCACCGCAGCGACCGAGTGACAACGCATTGCGCGGCTTTTCACGGCGCATCAGCCAATCCGGCAAGTCTCCACACCTTTTTCAGGTTTCCGGACGGCTTCGTTTATAAAAAAACAGACGCGGCCTTTTGATACACCTTGGAGGCTGCGTCTGTTTAATTCAATAATTTTTATTTTTTAGCGGCGGCGCGTTGTTTGAAAAATTCCAAGGCCACTTCGGGGAAGAGTACGTACGAGAGGACATCTTCTTCCTGTTGGTAATAGGGGATGATTTCTTTACGCGCCTGGTCCAACATTGGCGGCAGGTCGTCCGCCGGCCGGTGGGTGATGGGCGCTTCGTCGCCAATAATCAGTTTTTGAATCTCCGGGTCAATCGGCGCCGGGGGGCGGCCATACATTCCCTTCACATAATCTCGAATTTCCTTGGGAACCACACTATAGCGTTTACCGGTCAGGACGTTCAAAACCGCTTGGGTCCCCACTATTTGACTGGTAGGCGTCACCAACGGGGGATAGCCTAATTCTTTGCGGACTTGCGGCACTTCGGCCAAGACCTCGTCATAACGGTGCGCCGCATTTTGGCCGACCAATTGATTGCGCAAATTGGAAATCATTCCGCCCGGGATCTGATACGACAAGACCGCAGTATCCACTTGCACCGGGGCCTGGATCGTCGTATAATTTTTTTTGACTTCTTTAAAGTGTTGATTAATCGGCGCCAGCTTATTCAAATCCAGGCCGGTATCGTAGGGGGTATCTTGCAACGCCGCTACCATTGATTCGGTTGGCGGTTGGGAAGTCCCCAGGGCTAAAGCGGAGATGGCGGTATCAATCACATCCAGTCCGGCCTCAATTGCTTTTAAGTAAGTCATCGAAGCCAAACCACTGGTATAGTGGGCATGTAATTGCAAGGGTAAATCAACCGCTACTTTCAGTTTGGTGATTAATTCCTCGGCCACATATGGTTTGAGCAATCCCGCCATATCTTTGATACAGATGGAGTCGACGCCTAATTCTTTCAGTTCTTGGGCTAATTTAACATAAGCGGCGATATCGTGGACCGGGCTAATGGTGTAGACCACCGTTCCCTGGACATGGGCGCCGGCTTCCTTGGAGGCTTTGATGGCAACTTCCATATTGCGGAGGTCATTGACCGCGTCGAAGATCCGGATAATTCCGATGCCATTTTCAACGGCCCGGTGGCAAAATTCGCGGACCACTTCATCAGGGTAATGTCGGTAACCCAAAATGTTTTGACCGCGCAACAACATCTGCAACGGAGTTTTGCGAATAACCGCTTTGAGGCGGCGCAGCCGTACCCACGGATCTTCATTTAAAAAACGCAGGCAACTGTCAAAAGTAGCGCCTCCCCAGGCTTCCAGGGAATGATAGCCGATTTCGTCAATTGCTTCCGCTACCGCCATCATCTCTTCGGTTTTCATCCGGGTGGCCCATAAGGATTGGTGCGCATCCCGGAACACAGTTTCCGTAATTCTTACGGGACGTTTTGTCATCATATTCTTCTCCTTCTCAATGTTATTTCAGCCACGCCAGCAAGACGCCGGCGGCAATCGCCGAACCAATCACTCCTGCGACGTTGGGACCCATTGCGTGCATTAACAAATAGTTACCGGGGCGTTCTTCCGCGCCGACCTTTTGGACGACCCGCGCGGCCATCGGTACGGCCGAGACGCCGGCAGCGCCGATCATCGGGTTGATTTTGCCGCCGCTTAATTTACACATAATTTTTCCCAAAAGCATGCCGCCGGCAGTGCTGAAACAAAACGCAATCAAACCGAGGGTAATAATACCCAACGTGGAAGGTTGCAAAAACAGTTCCGCCTTGGCTTTGGCGCCGACCGACAACCCCAAAAAGATGGTAATGATGTTAATCAATTCGTTTTCGGCCGTTTTAAACAGGCGATTAACCACACCGGATTCCCGCAGGAGATTGCCAAACATCAAAGAGCCTAATAAAGCGGCGGACGACGGTAAGATCAGTGAGCCGACAATGGTGACGATGATTGGGAAGATAATCTTTTCGGTCTTGGAGACCGTCCGTACCTGTTCCATCACAATTTGCCGTTCGGCTTTGGAAGTCATCATGCGGATAATCGGCGGTTGAATTATCGGAATCAATGCCATATAAGAGTATGCCGCAATCGCGATCGGGCCCAGTAAATCCGGTTTCAGACGGCTACTTAAATAAATCGCCGTCGGACCGTCGGCGCCGCCGATAATCCCGATTGCCGCCGCGGCTTTTAAATCAAACCCCATACCGGGGAAGAAATTATTCAAGATCAGGGCGCCAAATAAAGCCGCAAAAATACCAAATTGGGCCGCCGCGCCCAGCAAGATGCTGCGGGGATTGGCAATTAACGGTCCGAAATCGGTCATTGCCCCGACTCCCAGGAAAATCAAGGGGGGATAAATTCCTAAGTTAACTCCCTGATATAAGTAATAAATCAGTCCGCCAGGTTGTAATTGGCCGTTAACCGTGGTCGGACCGTCCATTAATCCGGCTAAAGGTAGGTTCACCAGAAGCATTCCAAAAGAGATCGGTAGGAGCAGTAACGGCTCATATTGTTTGACAATCGCCAAATAAATCAGGACTAAGGCGATCCCGATCATCAACAGATGTTGCCAGTCCATATGGGCAAATCCGGTATCGTTGAGTAAACGTAAAAAACTTTCTGCCATTTTTTTGCTCCTCCCTTATGAACGAAGGGTTAGTAGCACGTCGCCAACATTCACCGTATTGCCGGGTTGCGCAAAAATTTCCTTGACCACGCCGGCTTGGGGCGCCACAATCTCATTTTCCATCTTCAAGGCTTCCAGGGTTAATAACACCTGACTGGATTTAACAGTTTCACCCGGTTTAACCTTTAACGCCATGATTGTTCCGGTAAGCGGAGCATTGACCGGGATATCGCCGGCTGCAACCGTTACCGGTTTACTGATTTGTGGGGCGGTGGGAGCAGCCGGGGCAGCAGCCGGGGCAGATTGCGATTGGTTGGCCGGAGGCGCCGAGGCTACTCCGGTATCGGACATTTCCTCCACACATACGTCATAAATGTGACCATTGACAGTTACTTTGAAATTTTTCATCAATTATCTATCCCTCCTGTTGTGTATTTGGCTTGACTACATGTATTTGGACGATATGATCTTTGACATCCGTCAACATTCCGGTAACAACCGCCATGATTACCGCCAGTTCCTCATCGGCGGTAAGATCTTCAACTTGGGCCTCGGTTTTGAGTGGTTGATTTGAGTTGGCCTTAGAGTTGATGTTACGGATTATCGCCGACATGGTTTTCATAATGTACTTTAATAAAATCAATACCAGGAAGACGATACTCATTCCCACAATCATCAGTTGTAGACCCACTTGTAAGTTTGCCATCGTTTCACCTCCTTCAATATATTTCAAGCCAACATTTTGTAAATTTAGAAATAGTTACATTTAATGTTCATATGAAAGGAGAAGCCCGGTATCGTGTAACGAGCTTCCCCCCAAAAAAACATTTCTTGAAACGAAAGGATCGTCCAAACATAAAAAAAAAAAAATTCGCTCACTATAATTATAGCCTATTTTGCGAATTTCTGTCAAGTAAATTATTAGTTAATTATTTCGTATTTATTCTTTATTCGTGACTATTTATTCAATTCGGCCGATTTTAATCCGGCCTTCCCGGATTAATTCCCGCTGGCGTTGAAAAAGATATTTGGTCAGTTGGTTTTGCAGTTTTTCAGTGGGATGATGAAATTGTAAGGCGATTCCGGCGGATTCGGCTTTATCGGTTTGATTGATCCGGATTACCCTACCTTCGACGCTTAACGGTTCTTCGAAGGGCGGGACCATGATTTCCAACGGAAGAATCCCGCCCGGATTTAAAAGGGGGTTGGTTTCGATAATCCCATATAAGCCGCTGGCGGAGAGATTAATCACCCGGCCGCGATAGGAATTTTCCTCAAACTGATAATAAAAAAGCAAACTGACCTCGCAACGGAAAAAATTGCGACGGGACGTATTTTGGATAAATGAAGGCCGTTTTAAAGTTAAAATGGACGGATTACCCGTTTGGTGACTCAATAACTCCGTGTTGTAATAATAGACTTTAGTCGAATTCTTCTCCCGGGCGCTCAAAGTTAGCTGCGTCCCAAGCTTAATGGGGGTAAACGGTTCGTTTTTCGT
>JASFQO010000312.1:0-4291 GCA_050115405.1 Bacillota bacterium | reverse complement strand
CTAAAAGTACGGCTGGGTTCATCGTAATAGGTCGCCAACTGCTAAATCCTCCTTTTAAAATTTGAAATTTTATCTATTTTATAGCGTTTTATCTTGCTTGTCAAGGAATTTCCCGAATTATTTATTTTGATAGCCCGGGGGATCCACTAAAAAACGTAGCCCGTCAGATCTTAATGAACTTGCCGACATCGGTCACCGTGGTGTAAATTAAACCCACCAGCAAAATCCATCCGGCGACGGCTAATGGGTATTGCAGCCGTAAAAACTTGGGATGGATCTTTTCCAGTAAATTACGAAAAAATGGAACGTTTTGTTCCATTTAATTAGCATGGTGTCGGTCCCACCGGATATTTTTGCAGGAGCCGGTCGGTCTCCGCGATAATCTCCGGATATTTGCGGAGCAATTCCTGTTTGGAGGCTTCAATAAATATGTGCAACCAGGTATCGGTAGGCGCCGGACGGTCCACGGCGTTCACCACCTGAGCCGCCCCATCGGGCGCTACCCAGATGGTAATACTCAAATCCCGCCAGGCGACCGCATTCTCCGCCACTTTTACCGAATCAACCAACTGAAGGCAATTAGCTAACAACGTCCCATCATCCTGAAAAAATTTTACTAAATTATACGAACGGTTCAGCCAATGAAATCGGTAAGAGACATTACCCGGCGCAATGCCGACCTTTTCTCCTTGAAATCCCGTCTCAACCATATGCTTTAAAATGGCGCAATAGTCATCCTTCACAACTAACTCGCAATCAATACTTTGAGTCTTTCCGGAAAGGCTTTTTTTCGTTTCAGTCCAAAATTTAATGGCAACCACCTCTTTTGTTTTAAATAATCAAAGTGGCAATAGACTGACCACTATTGACACTATTTTCTGCGGGACAATGTCCCGAAACGACAAAAACATGCTGATTTAATTTCGCGATTGCCATGATATTCCCTTCTTGAAAAAAAACTTTTTCCAAATTATGTAATTTTTTAACTTCAAATTAACCTACTATACTTTATCCCTCTAACGTTATGCCGCGCAACGGCACAAAAAAATGTGAAAGCAACTGTCAACTAATTTACAACCTAATCGCCCAGGTGCTTGTTTAAAATTGTTAATTCGACAGTTTTAGCCGTGATATTAATATATTTTACCAATAACGCTATTTTATTTTCCGGGTTTAGCAAACTCCAGTAACAAGCGGCGGTTTCCGCAACCGTATTGAACAGCCTGATCGGATATGGTTCCCCGCTAAACGCCGGCAATGGATTGTCGTCCCCGGCGTAAGTATGCAAACAATGCCCAACCCCGGCAAGGGCGTGATCATAATTAAAAAATTGATGAGTGCTATAGTCAGGCTGATTGCCAATGGTTGTTTTGACAATTGCTAACTGATAAGCGTATTGCGCCCGATCCAAATCGATGATTCCGGAAATCCGCGGAGTAAAGTTGGGGGCGTCCGGTTCAAAGGTCCGGGTTGTCAGGGCGGATTCAAAAGATCCCCCGTTTTGCAGCGCCTCAAAAACCGTATCGGTCTGATCGCCGTTGGTGATGATATGGGCGTTGCGATAATGACGCGCCGGGTAATAGATAATCAAGGAGGGATCTTCCACTTTGGCCTCATCAAACGCTTTGGTCTTGACAAACCCGTTTTCCACGGTAAAGATCCGGTTGCGGCTGTTCACGCTGCGGCCCATAATCCAGTAAACCTGGACCAGATGTTGCCCGTCCGGCGTCATCCCCAACACGATCCCCCGGCCGGGGTAGTGATTATTTTTTAAGTTTTCCATATTATGGTCGCACAACACGGTGATCTTGTCCATTAAAACATCCTCCTTTTTAATGATGAAACAGCCGGACTCCGGTGAAAGCCATTACCATGCCATACTGGTCGCAAGCTTCGATTACCAGGTCATCCCGGACTGATCCGCCCGGTTGGGCAATATAGCCGACCCCGCTTTGGGCGGCCCGGTCAATGTTATCACGGAAGGGAAAGAAAGCATCTGACCCCAGCGCCACGCCTTTTAAACCCCGCAGCCATTCCCGTTTGGCCCGGGCAGTTAATTTTTCAGGCGGTACGGCAAAGACTTGGGCCAGTCCCCGGATCTCCGCTTCCGAAAGGTCATCTTGTAAAAATTGGTCAATTGCGTTATCCCGGTCCGGACCTTTGACCCCGGCGGCAAATTGCAAGCCGAGGACCAATGGATGCTGCCGCAGATACCAGATATCCGCCTTGGAGGCCGCCAGCCGAGTGCAATGGATGCGGGACTGCTGCCCGGCGCCGACGCCGATCACCTGCCCGTCCAATGCAAAACAAACCGAATTGGACTGGGTATATTTCAAGCTAATCAGGGCCACTACCAAATCTCTGACTGCGGACTCGGGCAATGTTTTCCGAGCGGACACAATATTTTGCAGTAAAGTGGCGTCCGGGACCAGATTATTCCGTTTTTGCTCAAAAACTATGCCAAATACCTCTTTGGACTCCAATTCCGCCGGGTCGTAAGCCGGGTCGATCCGGATCACATTATAGGCGCCTTTACGTTTTTGGCAAAGCAATTTCAAAGCCTCCGGCGCAAAATCGGGGGCAATCACGCCGTCGGATACGGATTTGCTGATAATTTGGGCGGTCGGCAGGTCAACCGGGTCACTAAGCGCTATCCAATCGCCAAAGGATGACATCCGGTCCGCCCCGCGGGCCCGAGCATAAGCCGTCGCCAACGGCGAAAGCGCGATTCCCTCAACCTGATAAGCCTTTTGCAAGGCCGGACTCAAGGGAATTCCCACCGCCGCGCCCGCCGGGCTGACATGTTTAAACGAAGCGGCCGCCGGCAACCGTAAGGTTTGTTTGAGTTCTTTAACCAACTGCCAGGCGTTAAAGGCATCCAATAGATTAATATACCCCGGTGTGCCGTTGACCACCTCGATCGGCAACATCCCTTGCCGGGCATAAATCCGGGCCGGTTTCTGATGGGGGTTGCAACCATACTTAAGGGTCAGTTCTTTCCGTTTCATTGTTTTCCGTTTCGCTCCTTTACAAATTTTAACAACAAAAGCCTAAGTAGCATCTTGTTATCCTTCATTAAGTGGCAATTTAATATATTATTTCGGAATCAATATACCGGCCAGTTCGGCCACACTCCCGGCCAGCGCATTAGGGGCAAAGCGGCTTATTTCCTCCATAGTCCCGTAACCATAGGTTACACCAATGGCAGCGATGTAATTCGCCTGCGCTCCTAAAAGATCGTGCTTGCGATCACCCACCATTACCATTTGGCCCCGCAATTGCTCCAATCCATAACCGGCGATCACCGCGGCAATTATATCCGCTTTGACGGAGCGGGTCCCTTCCAGATTACTGCCGACTATTGCCTCAAAATAATGATCAAGCTGAAAATGGGCGACGATCCGGCGGGCATAAACTTCCGCTTTGGAAGTGGCGACAAAAAGCCGCCTGCCTCGTCGGGTCAATTCCGCCAATAATTGGGCAATCCCCGGATAAACTTTATTTTCAAACATACCGAGACGAGTGTAACGCTCCCGATAAAAATCTACCGCCCGCCTCGTCCGCTCGGCATCAAAGCCATAGAATTCGCGAAACGACTCATGCAATGGCGGCCCGAGAAAATTGGCCAACTGCCGCGGGTCGGCAATCGCAATATCCATTTTTGCCAGGGCATATTGAACCGAATTGACAATACCTACTTGCGAATCGGTTAAAGTGCCGTCCAAATCGAATAAAATCACTTCGTAAACGTCATGTCGACCGGATAATGTCATTATTTTCTCCTGATGTTATTGATAATCTTATTATATTATGGCAGAATAATTCGATATGGTCAATTGACATTTTGCGTTTAACAGTCAATCGTCCAGGAACATCCCATAATCCTTTTTTGTGTTTCCTATCTTTTTTTTACACTTGTTATAAATTTCAATAAAAAAACAGGTGCAAAATTTTCCAAAAAATGGTATCATTTTATTATGTTTAATTTAAAGTAAATGAAGTTCAAAGAAAGACGTTGGTGATTCAAAGTGAGCAATAAATTCGCAAAAACGATGTTTTTATTAATTGTAATCCTAATATCCGGTTTCACTGCAATTTTTCCCGTCGGCGCCGTCAAGACAGTCAAGCCGGAAATCCGGGCGATCTGGGTCGACGCGTTTCATGACGGCGCCAAAAATCCGGCCCAGATTAAGAAACTTATCAAAAATTGTGTCAAAGCCAATTTCAATACGCTGATCGTCCAGGTCCGGCGGCGCGGTGAAGCCTATTATAACAAAAGTTTGGAGCCGCG
>JASFQO010000311.1:0-4291 GCA_050115405.1 Bacillota bacterium | reverse complement strand
GGTTTCCGTAATTTGGCTAACTTTATCTCGTGTGCTTAGCTCTGGGCCAGTAAGTTGAATCTACGTTTGCGCTCATTTTAGCTAAGTACCAGATATTTTATATTTACGGAAGTGATAGTATTGAATATATTTGGATATAATCGCATTATTATTGTTGGTAATAATGGTAGCGGAAAAAGTTTTTTGTCTAAAGAATTGTCTGTTATCACGGGCTTGCCATCCGTTCATCTTGATGTCGAGTTTTGGCGTCCTAACTGGGAAAAACCACCGAAAGAAGAATGGATAAAGATACAAAGGGAACTTATATCAAAGGAAAAATGGATAATTGAAGGAAATCATATTGACACAATGGAGTTGCGATTTAAAGCGGCGGACATAGTTATATTTCTTGATATAAACCGTTTTGTATGTTTGGCTAGTGTATATAAAAGATACGGCAAAAAGCGTTCGGATATGCCGCAATATCTTGAAGAAAGATTGGATAAGGAATTTTTTCGATTTTGTAAATTATTATGGAATTTTTCTAAAACAAGAAAACGTACTATAATGGGTTTGCATAAAAAACATCCCGATAAACCGTTTTTCGTTATTGAGAGTAGAAGAAAAATGAAAAAGTTGTTAAATTAATGGAGAGATGAAAGCAAATTCATGAAGCTTGCCGCACCACACCCCCTCACCAAGTGCATGGACGGGAGAAATGAATTGCTTTAATAATTCTTGACAGTAATTTCCAAACCGGCTACACTATAATTAGTCCATAAATGAACTAATTACGCGATGCGCAGGGGAGGAGGTTTCGTGATGGAGTGGGTTTATTTACTGTTGGCGATCGGGTTGGAAATTTCGGCGACAACCTTGATGAAACTTTCAAACGGTTTTACCAAAATCTTGCCGACTGTCGGGACGTTTTTAGGGTATGCGCTCTCCTTTAGTTTTCTGTCGTTCGCCTTAAAAAAGATAGAAATCAGCGTGGCCTATGCGATATGGTCGGGAGTTGGAATCGCTGCAGTATCGGTGATTGGGGTATTGATTTTTAAAGAGGGGATGAACGGTTTGAAAATCATATCGCTCATCTTGATTGCGTTGGGTATTGTCGGGTTGAACTTAAGCGGAGCCAGCCGCTGAGGGATGATGGGATATTATGACTTATAACGAGGTTGTTAAAATCGGTGATACATATTTACTTCCATTAGTATCAGAGTTGTACGGGTTGGAAGATTATAAAACGAAGTTGGTTAAGGCACATACTGGAGGGCGTAATGTTGTTTATACCTGTGAGAAAGAGGGTGCCGACGCAAAAATACTCAGAATCGCCTTTTTAAATGACAGAAGCCGGGAAGATTTTCTGGGCGAAGTTGAGTATATTGGGTATTTATTCGAGCATGGCGGAAGTGTCTCGGATGTAGTCAGCTCCCGGAAGGGGAATCTGCTGGAAGAGATAGCTCATAATAATCATACTTTTTTTATCTGCCTGTTTAAAAAGGCTAAAGAACCGTGAGTCTTTCGGTATGATCCATTTTGATTACAGCGATGGGAATTATATGATAGATTTTGACACCGGGCAAATAACTGTATTTGATTTCGATAATTCATGTTTCTGTTGGTATATGTATGACCTGGCAAATCTCTGGACACACGGAGTGGGCTGGATACAATTTGAAAAAGACGCCGGTAAACGCCAAAAGTTTATGGATGATTATTTTAAAACAGTCCTCACGGGATATAGAACCGAGACCAGGATCGAAAATTTGATGTTGGATAAATTGCCCCTATTTATCAAAGTAACCCTCATGGAAAATATTATAGATGCATTTGAGGTGATGCGGAACAATGGTGAAGAGCCGGAGTGTGATAAGAATATGGAGGATGTATTTCTCAAATTGAATGAGCAATATCCGGCCATTTTAATTACAGGCCCCCGTCAGGTCGGCAAAACAACGCTGCTACAACAATTGATGGCGCTTGAGGGACGCAATCGGCATTATGTGTCACTCGATGACTTAAAAGCTGGTTAAGAATTCTCGAAACCCTGGGCATTATTTTTTATTTGCATCCTTATTCAAACAATGTTTTAAGGAGAACTGTGAAAACACCCAAGCTGTACTTCTATGATACGGGGTTAGTTTGCTATCTCACCAAATGGAGCAGTTCTGAAACTAAAATGAATGGGGCTATGAATGGCGCCCTCCTTGAAAACTACACTGTAAGTGAAATTCAAAAAAGCTATCAAAATGTAGGAAAAGAAGCCTTTTTGTACTATTATCGAGATAAGGACGCAAAAGAAATTGATATTCTTATTGAAGGCGATGGGCAACTTTACCCCATTGAAATTAAAAAGACAGCCTCACCGGAGAAGAAAATGGTGAGTACTTTCTCGGTAATTGAAAAGTCGCCACTTAAGCGTGGCACTGGCGCAGTGCTTTGCATGGCGGAAAAGTTAGGGGCATTTGATCGCGACAATTTGATAATACCTATTGGTTTGATATAATGGAGAAAGGAACTCTAATTTACTGATTACTGATGGGAGGTTTCATAAGCGAAGCTGATAAAGAGCAGGACCGAAAAAGTAAGTGTCGCCCCCGGCAGGACAAACGAGGGGTAGTGCTGGTGTTTTTTTATCCGGGAACATGAAAAGAGGAATATTCAGTTATGTATGAATTAGTGCAGGTTGGAAAAAGAAGTTATTACATCAATTGCCCCGTAAAAATTGGAGTTTACAGATTCAATGATACCGACGTGTATTTGGTGGACAGCGGAAACGATAAGGACGCTGGCCGAAAGGTTCGGCAGATACTGGATCAAAACGGATGGCGGCTGAAAGCGAGTTTGAATACCCACTCAAACGCGGATCATATCGGAGGAAACCAATATTTGCAGAGACAAACGGGCTGCAAGATTTTTGCATACGGGATTGAGGCCGATTTTACGAAGCATCCGCTTTTGGAGCCGTCATTTTTGTATGGCGGATACCCGTGCAAGGAACTACGTCATAAATTTCTTATGGCTCAGGAAAGTAATGTTCAGGATATTTTGGATGGAAGTTTTCCTCAAGAAATTGACGTCATTCCGCTACCGGGGCATTTCTTTGATATGGTAGGGTTTCGTACACCAGACAACGTCGTTTTCCTTGCAGACTGCATCAGCAGTAAAAAAACGCTGGATAAGTACGTGATACCCTTTATCTACGATGTGGACGCCTATTTGAAAACCCTGGATGCTGTTGAAGCAATGGAGGCTTCTGTGTTTGTACCTTCCCATGCCGAAGCAGCCATAGATATAAAAGGACTGGTACAATACAATCGAATCAAGGTATTGGAAATAGCGGATAAGCTGCTGGATTTCTGTGAAACGGCTATAACATTTGAGGCCGCTTTACAGGAAATGTATCGTCAATACAAATTTGATATGAACTTTGAACAGTATGTACTGGTGGGCAGTACGATTCGTTCATATCTGTCCTGGCTGAAGGACACCGGAAAATTAAAGATTAGATTTGAGGACCATAGGCTACTTTGGGAACGTATATATCAGGAAACAGGAGATTTGCTATAACTCAAATTTAAAGAATCCAGTTAAACAAATATCCGGTAATCATAATACTAATCGCCACAACTCCGAAAAAGATCGCTAATAACCTTGGCGTGAGTACTTTTCGAAGGATAATTCCTTCCGGTAACGAAAGCGCGGTTACAGCCATCATAAAGGCTAAAGCCGTCCCAATCGCCATCCCTTTGTCCATTAGAACTTTTACTATAGGGATCACTCCGGCCGCATTAGAATAAAGCGGAACGCCGATAATTACCGCAATCGGAACGGCGAATTGATTGGACCGTCCGGCGATCTTGGTCAAAAGATCCTGCGGGGCATATCCATGCATAAAGCCACCAATCGCAATACCGGCAAGTACATACGGCCATACCTTATGCAGGATTCCCCCAACGTAGCCATTAGCGTAACTCAGCCGTTCCGGCCAGGTTGGATTTGGGATTTCCCCGCTTGTCATTTGAATCTGATAGACATAATCTTCAACATACTTCTCTAGTTTTAATCTGCCAATCATCATACCGCTGATGATCGCGATAACGACACCACTGACAATATATATAAGAGACACTTGCCAGCCAAATAAACCCCAAAGCATGATTAAAGCCACTTCATTAACCATTGGCGAGGAGACGAGAAACGAAAAAGTGACTCCGAGCGGCACCCCGGCCTCAATAAAGCCGATAAAAAGCGGGACTGCGGAGCAAGAGCAGAACGGAGTCACAATTCCAAGCAACGCCGCCAAGAC
>JASFQO010000310.1:0-4296 GCA_050115405.1 Bacillota bacterium | reverse complement strand
TTTTCCATTCGTTTTTCTGCCGTAACGTTCATGCCTGGCTGCGCCAGTCACAAAACTATGAATGTAACTATATTTTCCCCCTAACGTTCATGACTCGCTACGCAGTCACAAACTCTTGAGTGTAACTTCTGACGAATTTTCACCTTAAGGAGTGGTTAAATGAGTTTTGGTAATGCTACCGTCTTCCCCTTTCCCGCTGTTCAATACATTCCGCTGCCACTAACCACATTAACCCAAAACCGGTTTGGGGCGTCCCATCCCCAAACCGTAGCCCCTCAAATAATTGTCGGTCCTGAAGTCCCAAAACAGCTCCGGTTCCTCAACATTCCGACCGCTCATGAAGATCCGGCGAAATTTTCATCCGGCGTCCTGCCGCTATTGGCGCTCAATCTCCGCATCAACGATGTCAAATATCGAGGCCATTTGGTTACGCTGCTCGGCAAGGCTCAGCCCGGCCTTTACCAACTGGCCGTCATCCCCCGACAATACTTTTACAAAAAGACCCTCTTCTTTGAGATGTATGACGAAGACAATTTTGAACGCCTGACCGGCAAAGTGAAGTGGGATAGCGAAGGATGACGGCCTTCGCCTCACTCGCCGTTCGTCGTTCGTCGCTCGGAAAACCAAGAGTGGGGCAGGTTGTGGTGGGGTACCGGGTAACCGGCTAAAGATGATTTAAAATAATATGTGATAGTTAAGTGCAGTTTTTAGTAATTAATGTAAGCCGAGCTTAATGACATTGAGCTGCCCCTTACCTCCCTCAAATTTAAAAAATCTTTTTTTATTCCATTTTTTGTAACCACAAGCTTGATAACATTGGCCGCCAGCCTCCGGCTTCCAGATCACTTCTCACCTCCCATTTCTCACCTCCGGCGCCGGGGCAGCAAGCCCCAGCGCCATTTGGTAGCCCCGCAACGTGGCCCGGGCCGCCTGCCTCCAATTGTAATTATTGATAATCCGCGTCCGTAACTCCACATCCGGTCCCCGCCGCTCCCAAGCGATTGCCAACGCCCGCCGGATACTGGCGGCATCCCCCGGGTCGCAATACACGGCGGATTCCCCTAGATACTCACGGGTTGAACCCCGGTCCGTACTGACAATCCGGCAACCGGCCAACGCCGCTTCGAGGGAGACCAACCCCGGCGTGTCATACCAACTGACTAAAGCGTGGACCCGGGCGGCGGCATAAGCCGAAGCCAACTCCGCCTGAGATAGGGTATCGATAAACAATACTTTGTGCCGGTCGGCCGCCCGGCGACACTCCTGATAGTAACCCCCGTCATTCAACGGTCCGATCAACACCAAGGGCAAACCCAACTGCCGCGCCGCCCGGATCAAGCTCAACTGATTTTTCCGCCGGCAAATCCGCCCGACTGATAAAAGAAAATCCCGCCAACCGTATTTCCGGTAAAAACGATCCGGGGTAGCAGTCACAAACAATTGGTCCGCCGCATTTGGAACGATTACCGTGGGCGGCAACCGGCCAAACATTTGCTGTAACGCTTCCCTCTCCAACTGCGAGTTCGGCAGGAGCACCGCCACCTGCTCAATGATTTCGCGGCGTAACGGCATAGTCCGTTCCCACCAGGACCCAAACATCATATTTTGACCCGTAACCCGCAGATATTCGCCGGGATCCCAGTAAATCGGCGATAAGAGCACCTTCTTGCCGAGCCGCCTCGCCTTGTCGAATTGTTTATAAGTATCCTGCACCGGCAGAATATTAAACAAATGGACCAAATCAAATGCAGTTAAATCCTCTTCCGGGGCTGCGCTCAACCGGACATCCAGTCCCAACCGCAATAAATAATCCCGGGTCTTGGCGACTTGAATGGTGTCTCCGGCCACCGCCGTCAAACCATCAGTACGGTTTTGCATTAAGACCTTCATACGGTTTTTTCACCTCCCGGCTGTTCTTCCTCGTGAATTCCGTGCTTGTTCTGCGTTCGCAGGCACACAAACACAGGAAGTGCAAATACTAACGTATTTTTCCCATGGGGCAGCGGGGTTTGCACTATACGTCTACATCTTTTACTGGGCTTACAAGAAGTGTCCGTCTGAATCAATATATGCCGAGACAATGAAATTTATGGTTAGCTACTTTCAACTCTAAAATAATTAATCAAGGCGCCGCGCCTATCGAAGTTCAGTCTCCGCTCACCAATTGTCAAGCACCCGCTTTGAAATAAGCAGCAAGCCTGACTGAGTTAAAAATGAAATCGGCGCATATATTTAGTACAGCGTTAAATATGATGAACAACCAACACCTGGCCCTTCCTTGAGGACTATTGATTACCTGCCCCTAATCTTGATTACAGTCAGTCCGCCCCCGATAAGTCCTCCGGGCACCCCTTTTAAAAGCGAGCCAATCCCACTGATACTAAAGTTAACCGTTTGTGCCTACCTAACAAGGCAGAAACGCCGGAATACAAAAGGGCAGTACGAAAGGAGAGCAAATGAAAGTATCACTTTTTACCCCTTGTCATAATACCAAATGGCTGCAAGATGCTTACGAATCAATCAAGGAACAAGATTTTTACGAATGGATCATCCTCTATAACAACCACGCTCAACCTTTACAGTTCGATGATCCGCGCGTTAAAACCTTAATTGAACATAACTCACCCGGATGGGTAGGACCGCTCAAGGCCAAGTGTTGTGAACAGGCAACCGGAGACATTTTGCTGGAACTTGACCATGATGATCTACTCACTCCGGATGCGATCGGCGAAGTCAAGCTAGCCTTCGCCGATCCCGAGGTGGGATTTGTTTATTCCAACACGATCCATTGCTCGGAAGATTTCAAACCGATAGAACGGTATAACGAAATTTTTGGATGGCGGTACCGCCCTTATCAGTTCCGCGGTATAACACTCGACGAACATATCAGCTTTCCTCCTGAGCCGAGTGCGATTAGCCGGATTTGGTATGCGCCCAACCACTTGCGCGCATTTCGGAAAAGGGTTTATGATTCGGTGGGTGGGTACAACAAAGAGATGCGCATTCTCGACGACCTCGATCTCATGTGTCGTCTCTATGCCGTTACAAAATTCGTCTGGATCGACAAGGGTCTCTATTTCTACCGTGAACACGGGAACAATACCTATATTCGCTATAATGCGGAAATCCAAAATAACGTCTACCGGATTCATGATCAGTATATTGAGATGCTGGCAGAAAAATGGGCTAATGATCGTAACTTACAAAAGCTTGAGCTGGGTGGTCGCATCGGAGCCAAGGCCGGCTATCGCACTGTTGATCTTTATGGGGCTGACGTGATCGCCGACCTCAATGAAACCTGGCCTTTTGCCGACAACAGTGTCGGCGTGGTCCGGGCAATGGATATTTTTGAGCATTTGCCCGATTCCATACACACCATGCAAGAGCTTCACCGAATTTTGGCGCCGGGCGGATACGCTTTCATTCAAGTCCCTTCCACCGATGGCCGGGGGGCGTTCCAAGATCCGACCCATAAATCATTTTGGAACGAAAATTCCTTTCTTTATTACACGGATCGCCGCTGGAATCAATACATCAATTGTCCGGTGCGTTTTCAGTCGCTTCGCTGCTATACCAACGATGAAAATAACGTGGGCGTATGTTGGACGATATCCCACTTAATGAAACTTGGCACTGGTCGCGTTCCAGGAATTGTGTCCCTATAACATTTAGTTGTGGTTTCTTTCCGGCGCGAAGGTGGCGTCGTCTTCATAGATGATTGTCTTTAATCAATAATTTCTCGCGATTTCAAAATAGTAATAACCATCTCGCATATTGCTTCTTATAATATACCGAGTGTTAAAGTCGAAAACTCACATCAAAACATTAACAATTTAAAGCGAGGTGTCATTATTTGTATGCGACGACGACGGAAATTCAAACTTCACTACAAGTAATCCGAGGAAAAATCTTACAATTGCCGAGCAAAAAATATTTTAAAGACCTGCTCTTGGAAGATATCGACCTCGCGCCCGGGACTTAGATTTGCACCCGGGCCGGGCGCACACGCGAATACGGCCGCCTCTTTGGAGGCGGCCGTATTCGTGCTGACGGTTATAAATAATATGGCGAGACCAATTGCACCATTAACTGCTGAATTTGGGTGATCTTAACAAAGAACTCGCAGACCACTTTTTGATGCAAGGTGGTGCTGTCTTGCAAGACAAAGAGAACCGTCTCAATACTGGAATCAACCCGAACATCCATTCCGGCGATAGCTCCCAAGATATCAATAAAGGTACTAAAGGGGATGTCTTCGGCTTGATGGTGTTCCAAATTATCTTCGCCAATGAAGAA
>JASFQO010000309.1:0-4309 GCA_050115405.1 Bacillota bacterium | reverse complement strand
GTAATTCTTATCTTATTCGGCTTAATCATCGGCAGTTTTCTCAACGTGATAATCTATCGTTTACCGCGGGGGGAGTCTATTGTCCTCCCCCCGTCCCATTGTACTAACTGCCAACACCGGTTGGGGTTTTGGGATCTGATCCCGGTCTTCAGTTATCTGGGGTTAGGGGGGAAATGTCGTTACTGCCGGGCAAAAATCAGTGTTCGTTATCCATTGGTGGAGTTGCTGACGGCGCTTTTGACCGTCCTCTGGTGGTTCCGGGCGGGTCAATGGGAGTTGGGCGTCAATACCGTGATTCTGTTGTTGCTGACCTACGCGTTGGTGGCGGTCAGTCTGATCGACCTAGATTCGCAGATTATCCCGGACAAGATTACCCTGCCGTTACTGGTGGCGGGACTCGCCTGGCAGGGATTGCGGGGGGAGTTGGTCTTCGCGGCGTTGGGTCTCTTGGCCGGGGGCGGCCCCTTTGGTATGATTGCGCTGGTCTACGGTAAGGGGATGGGTTGGGGCGATGTCAAGCTTTTAGCGATGCTGGGAGTCTTCCTCGGCTGGCAAAAAATTATTATTTGTATGTTTTTAGGTAGTATGCTCGGAGTGCTTTGGATGGCGCCGTTGATGCTGCTGCGGAAATTAGACCGGAAAACCCCGTTCGCGTTCGGTCCGTTTCTGGCCGCCGCAGCCTTATTAGTGATGTATTTTTGGGATGAGTTAATGGTGGGAATAAATTTTTTAGTATTTAGATAAAGCAAAACAATATTGCGATCAAGCAAGATAAATTCACGGAAGAAGCGGGGGAATTAGCTTGACCAAAGTAGGAGTGGGTCTTGATATCGGGACAAGCTCGATTAAAATCATCGAATTGGAAAGCGGGGACCCGTTACGGTTACATCGCTTTGGGACGCTTCCTTTGCCGGAAGGGGCTTTGGTGGGCGGCGTGGTCAAAGACCAGGCGACCGTGAGCCGGACGATCACCGAAGCCTTTACTAAGCTTGGGATCAGACACAAACGGGTCCAGGTCGCGATCGCCGGGCAAACGATCGTGGTGCGCAATATCAAAATGCCCCTGATGGAAGAGGCGGAAGTTCAAAACGCGCTGCGTTGGGAGGCGGAACGCTATATTCCCTTTCCGGTTGACCAATGCAGCATGGATTTTGTGATTATCGGCCGGGACGCCGCGCAACAAGAGATGGAAGTAATGCTGGTCTGCGCCCATAATGACATTATTGACAGTCATTTGGAAGTACTCCGGCAAGCCGGATTGCAACCGATGGCCATCGACATCCAGCCGTTCGCCTTGATTCGGGCGTTGGGCCTGGAGGATGCCGAAAAAAATGTGAAAAGCGTCGCAGTTTTAGATATCGGGGCCGGTTCCGCCGATTTATCAATCTTTAAGGCCGGCATCTCCCGGTTTACGCGGATTTTGCCCCTGGGGGGCAACCGTTTTACGGAGAATGTCATGAAAGTATTGGGCGGCTCGTTTGGCGAAGCGGAACGGTGGAAATTGAAATATGCCGACGCCCTGGCGGATTTGAGCGCTATGGACCCGGACAGCCCCGAATATAAGGTTAATTATGCCATCCAAGGCGTCTTGCGGGAGTTAGTCGCCGAGTTGGTCCGGTCGCTGGACTATTTTCATTTGCAGCAACGTGACGATGATCCGGAACAACTGGTGCTTTCCGGCGGCGGCGCTCAAATTGTCAACTTGATTTCTTTTTTGCAAGGAGAACTGGAAATTAAAGTATCCTCCTCCTTAAACGCCCGGTCCATTGAATGTTCTCATAATACGTCGGCCAAATTTGCAGCCATCAAACCAATCATGTTGGTGGCTTTAGGCTTGGCCTTGCGGGAGGTGACCGGCTGATGCGGATTAATTTACTCCCTGAGCAATACCGGCCCGAACCGTTGATCAATCCGTTCCGGCTGACTCTCTTAATCATCTGCAGTGTTTTGCTGTGTGTCGGATTGACTTGGATGGCGGTGCAGACCCTGACCCTGGGCAATGAAAAGCAACTTCTGGAGACCGCCAACCAACAGATTGTCTCCTATCAATCGACTATGGCTGAGATTATCCGCTGTGAGCAACGCCTGGCGGCATTACGCAAGCAGTTGAATGAAGTCCAAAAGATTCAGGACGCCTACCATCAGTATCCCCTGGTCTTAAAGCGCCTGGCCGGTTCCCTGGAACACGATATGTGGTATGACAGCATTAATATGCAGGCCGCCGCGGCTTTTGAAGTCAAGGGCAAGTCGCTTTTGTTCCCAACGATCGCCGGGTTGATCGATAATCTGCAGGCGCTCCCGGATTTGACTGCGGTGAAACTGACGCAGGTGAACACGGTGGAGAGCGAGGGGACGGATTATTATAGTTTTGCCTTTAAATTAAAACCGGTGGGAGGCGAGGCGCCCAATGCCAAAACTAAAAAGAAGTGACTGGATCATTATCGGGATTATGTTGTTGGTAATTGTCGGAATCGGTTCCGTCATTTACGGTAATTCCGCCCAAATCGCCAAAGTCACCGCCGCGCGGCGCGCCAAAGAAGCCGAAGTGGCCCGGATTCGCGCCAAGGTGGCGGACTTTGGCAAACTCCGGGAAGAAGTCGCCGCCAATGAGACGAAAATGCAACGGCTGGCGACTTATATCCCGGACCGGGAAGGCCAGGCGAATTTCATTACCGAATTGAGCGGGCTGACCTTGGGCAGCAGGGTAAAATTCAAAAGCTGCCGTGCCGCCGAACAGCCGACGCCCTTTCCCAATCTGCCCGAATATCTGGTTTACCACTGGGATGTGACTTTTGAATCTCTTTATCCGCAGTTGTTAAGGTTTTTGGAAAATTTGCCGGCCCAGGAACGGAGCACCTTGGTCTCCAAGATTAATATCAGCGCCGGGACGGGCGATGAAACCCGGGACAGTCGATATACATTAAATGTTCAGCTCACTTTGGACCTTATTTCGAAAAAAGCCGTTGTGCCCCAAGTGGCCCGGGTCGACGCAAAGAAGGTGAGTCAATGAAAACGACCAATAAAAATGAAACCGCGCCCAAAAAGAAGTTGAGTATACCGACCATCGTGGTCTTGGCCGTCGGGGGCGTTTTAATCGTTTATATGCTGGTCCAGCCGTTAGTCATCCCTAAAGAGCAACGTTCGGACAACCCCGTTACTAAAGTTCGTACGGCCAATAATCCGGCGCAAGCGGCGCCGGCTTCGGCCGCTGCGCAATCCGCGCCCGGTTCTAATGCAATGGTTGTCCCCGATCGAGCGGCACTTGCCGACGTGGCAGTCAAAACCGCAAAGGATAAATTCATTTCGGGCCGCGACCCGTTTATGCCCTCACCGGTATTAATCCGGGCGGCGGTAGAGCCGATACCGGCGCCGGTAGTTTTTCCGGAGCGGCCGCCCGCCCCAACGATCGTTAAAACTCAACCGGAAATTACCCCGATCCCTGCAGTTACCGCGTCACCGGACCGGTTCGCCTGGAAAGGGGTGGTGGGAAGTTACGGGGAGCAACAGGTCGTAATCATTCAACATAATGTCCGAAGCTACATTTTACATCAAGGCGAACCCGTGCCGGGCACCAAGTATATTGTGGCTGAAGTGACTCCTGATATGGTCGTTTTGACTTCACCCGACAAAGAATTAAGACTGTCAAAAAAGAAGGAGGCTAAAACAAATGGCAAAGAGTAACGGATTATTACTAAAATGGGGGTTCTGCCTGTTTCTGCTGCTGGGCGTTCTTCCTTTGGCAGTCTGGGGAGCCGAGCCGCAAACAGTGGTTGAAAGCAAACTGATTAAGAATATGGAATATTATGAGGCGGATTTGCGTGATGTTTTCCGGAGCCTCAGCGAATATGGCGAGATTAACGTCTTAATGGACAAACAGGTTCAAGGAACGGCGACCATCCGGTTTAAATCGGGAATCACCGTTAAAGAGGCCTTTGAGGTATTGGCGAAGACCAACGGCTATGCGTGTTATTGGTTATTGTCCCAAAACACGGTGGTGATTGGTAATGAAGCCACCTATAAAAAATTGGATACCCTGTACACTAAAGTATATAGTTTAAAATACGCCGACCCGGAAGCAGTGGCGGATACTTTGAAAGTGATTGTCCCCAAGGAACAGCTCGGGATCGATAAACGCGCCAATCAACTGGCGGTGAAAGGCAATCTTCTGCAACAGGAGAATGTCGTCGCAGTCTTAAAAGATCTGGACCGGGAGATGCCTCAGATCAGCATTGAAATGCGGATCGAGGAGACCACGCACAGCGCTTTGGATCAACTTGGCGTGGGCTGGACTTCCGATGCTTTGGGCTTG
>JASFQO010000308.1:0-4312 GCA_050115405.1 Bacillota bacterium | reverse complement strand
TTTCACCTTTATTGTCATAAATTTCATCACCATGCCCATGAGCGGTCGGAGCAGATTAGAAACATTGTGTCTACGGGCCCCTTTGCGAAAATACGCCATCCTATGTATCTCAGTTTGATATTGATGGCTGGTGGATTGGTTATTGTCTGGGGTATTGCGTGGATGTTTCTGCCATTTTTGCTTTTTTTGGGTTGGACCTGCTTGATCATCATCCAAGAAGAAAAATATCTACTCCAAACGTTAGGGGTTCAATATGAGGAATATATGCGTCAAGTTCCTTGGCGTTTAGTACCTAAGATATTTTAGTGAAAGGTTTTAAATATGATTTTGGTAATTCATTGACAATGACTTCTATATACTGCCAGAAGAGTTTGTAATGATCGAGATTTAGGTGACTATGATTTTAGTCCAATGACATTGATGCATTCTTCTGCTATTAAATAAATTTTTGCCGCTTGACTTGAGAAGAATTATTTTATGCAATGCCAGTGTGCCCGAGTATATTTTTTAAGTACGTTTGCCGTGATTGTTTACTTATTTTCTATTGACAAATTTGTGAAAGATGGTATAATAACGTTGTAAAAAGTTAGTTAAAACTAACATGCATTAGTCAGAAACTGTATGTTTTTTGATAAAATTTTAGCATCGATATTTAAGATAGTCGAATCAGGATTGACCATGATATAAGTTATAGTATTTGGGATGAGTTTATTATTAAGTTAATAAAGTGAGAATATTAATAAATAAAACCATTTATTTGGATGGTTGTTAAAAGAGAGCCAAGAGCTCCGCCTGTGTATTTGTCGCGCGCGGAGTTTTTATATTATCTTGACGTAAAGTCGAGTGGCAAATGTTCGAGGATGAAAATAATTTTATCATGTAAGGAGTGATAAGATATATGGTCGGATACGGGACAGTAAGTCCGCTTCGGGAAGGTTTGCCGGCGGTAAGATGTAAATACTGCAACAGATTACTGTTTCGCGGTTTCGCGGAGATGATTGAGATTAAATGTCCCAAATGCGGGGCCGTCCATAAAATTACGAACTATGAAACAGGTAATCCCAATTGCCGGAAGCGTCCCGCTTATCGCGGTGACCAACCCGGGCTGAGAAGGGACGGACCCGGGCGGGTGGTGACCGACAGCGCCGGCCGGGTGGTGGTGATTCCCCGGCGTCCCCAACGGGTCGTGGCGTTAAACGCTTCCAGCCTGGGCCTTTACTGCGCCACCGGCGGTGAAGTGGTCGGCAGGATCACCACGAAGATGCTGGCGCCGGAGATCCGGGAGTTGATTAAAGATGTCCCCACTGTGGGAGAACCCTTGCATCCAAATACGGAAAAGATTATTGACATAAAACCCGATCTGGTGCTGGGGATGAATACGCCGATCCATTATTCCCTGGCGAAGATGCTTGACAAGACGGGGATCCCCGTCTTGCTGCAGGCATTGACTCGTTATAACGATGTTCTGGAAACCCTACGATTTTATGGGGACTTGACCGGGAAACCGGAACAGGCCGCCGCAAAAGTGAAAGAGATTGAAACCCGCTGTCGGCAACTGGTCCGGAAAAATAGCGGACAACCATCCCCGAAGGTCCTCGCGGTCTGGGGGACGGAGGAAGGATTATATACCGCGCTATCCAACAGTTTTGTCGGTGATTTGGTGAAGCGTTTGGGCGGCGTTAATATTTCCGATACCATTACGGCTCTCGATGCCGGCTTGAGTTATGTACCGCTGCGGCTGGAGACGATGGTTAATTCTCGGCCGGATGTGATCTTGCTGATTGCCCATGGTTTTGAACCTAGCGCGGTTGAACAACTGCGTCATAAGTTGTCCGGGAGTCGAATGTGGGGGACGATTAGGGCTGTTCAACAAAATCGGGTGTATGCGTTGCCCTATCAATTATTCTCGGTCAATCCCGGCCCACGTCTTGGCGAAGCGTTGGGTGTCTTAACGGATGTTCTCTATCCGAGGAATGTAGGGAATGAGAAAATAACCTGCAGCTTGAAATAGGGAAGAGATATAAAAAAATAAAAAGGAGCAATAGAATGAGGACATTGATTGTTTATTCCAGTTTAACGGGGAATACCAAAATGGTAGCCGAAGCTATTCATGAAGTATTTGGTGACGAAGCGGATATTTTTTCGGTAGAGCAGGCGCCGGCGCCGGACGGGTATGATCTGGTGGCGGTGGGTTTTTGGGTGGACCGGGGAACGGCCGATAAAAAGACGCAAGCCTATTTAAGCAGACTTAAGAATAAAAAAGTCGCCTTGTTTGCAACTCTGGGCGCTGATCCTGATTCCGAACACGCCCGAAATAGTCTGAAGGATGTTGTTTCCTTGATGGATACGGGGAATCAACTGGTCGGTGATTTTATTTGCCAGGGTAAAGTTGATCCCAAGCTAATTGAGAATTTTAAAAAGTTGCCGGAAGGGCATCCCCATGGCATGAATCCGGAACGGGTCGCCCGGCTTCGCGAGGCAGCCAAACATCCCAATCAGGTAGATCTGGCCAACGCCAAGGCAGTGTTCGCGAAATTTCGCCAAGCGGCGCAGGGGATGGCTTCATGAAACGGGAAATACAGGAAACTCGTGATAGGGGTCGTTCTTTAAAAGAGATTTTGACCGAAATGGATGACGCTCTTTTTTCCTTGGTGGTCGGTAAACAAAGCGACAGGCCATTGTCCGAGGCATTTAATGCTAAACGGGTGATCCATGGCGAGATGGGCGGAAGAATGGTGGAACGGAGTCAATGGCCGGATCTGTGGCGGACTGTGCTGGAACAGCCGGGACCGTATGAAAAACGGTCGGTCTATATCCATATTCCGTTTTGCCGAAATAAGTGTCTTTATTGCGGCTTTTTTCAAAATTTTTGCCAGGAGGAGCTGGAAACCGCCTATATTGACAGGCTCCTTGCCGAGCTGCGAATGAATGCAGATAGTCCTTACTTTGCCCGGCCCGTTAACGCCGTCTTTATCGGAGGCGGTACGCCGAGCGCTCTCTCTCCCCATAATGCCGGACGGATGCTCAAGGCTATTGGCGACTTTCTACCGTTGGCTAATGATTGTGAAGTGACCCTTGAGGGACGGATCAATGACTTAGTTCCCGAAAAGATGGAAACTTGGTTGGCGAATGGCGTGAACCGGATTTCCCTGGGTGTTCAGTCTTTCAATACCAGAGTGCGACAGGCTGTAGGGCGCCTGGATGACCGGGAAACTATTCTCCGGCGATTGCAGGCCTTATCCGCTTATAATCAGGCTACAGTCATCATTGATCTGATTTACGGATTGCCTTGTCAGAGTCGGGAGATCTGGATGGAAGATGTCGTCGCCCTGAAAGAGGCGGCGATTGATGGTTGGGATCTGTATCAGCTTAATGTTTATGAGAATAGCGCGTTGCAAAAAACGATTGCCGCCGGCCGGTTGCCCCCGACGGCGACCACCCGGGAGCAAGCTGAGATGTTTGGCGCGGCTCATGCCCGGCTGGCCGGCTGGCCGGTTTCCCAGATTAGCGTCTGCCATTGGTCCAAAACCAACCGGGAGCGCAACATGTATAACATCATGGCGCAACAGGGATGGACGATGTTGCCGTTTGGCGCCGGCGCCGGCGGTAAATTCGGGACTTACCGACTTATGCTGGAACGGGACGTGAAGCGGTATATTCAGCGTGTTGACAACGGGGAAAAACCGATCATGATGATGATGGCCGTACCGGCTTCCGCCGGGGTCAATGACGCCATTAAAAGTCAGCTTAAATTGGGATATCTGGATTTGCCGCAGCTCGCCGCCGACTATGACCCGCGTCTTGCTGAAATTCAGGTTTTATTGGATCTGTGGGAAGAACGGGGTTTGGTGCGGAGTGAAAACGGACTGGACCAGCTGACCGTGGCCGGGCAATTTTGGTATGTCAATTTGACTCAGTCGATCTTGGAATGTGTGAATGCGTTGTTCCACGGGGAGCGTAGCTGGAAGGTGCAAAAAATAGCCGTTCAGGGATGAACGAAGCTTGAGAGAATCGAACTACAAATGTTTCATTTTGGAAAGGAGGAGACGGTCAAATAGTTAGCCCAAACTAACATAATTTAATTTTTGCGGGAAAAAATATTATTATTACTGCTAAAACAGGATTTGCTTGGCGAAGAAAAGTGTTTGAAGTGAATGGAGGATACTTTAGAGATGAAAAACAGGAATAGCTTTATCGGCAGCTTGGTGTGCACGGGAATTTTAATACTAGGTCTTCTTATGGCGCCACTGAGAGTTTGGGCTCAAGAAACGGCGGAAGAAGCCGAAGGAGATTTGGGAGAGATCAAGGTAAC
>JASFQO010000307.1:0-4315 GCA_050115405.1 Bacillota bacterium | reverse complement strand
CCACGCAGAGACCTTTTTGCTCATAGAGGCTCTTTGCGGTAATCAACACTTTGGCCCGGCTATCCTCAAGCATATATGCGATTCTTTCCCGGGGATATTCATTGTCGAGCGGCACATAGGCTCCGCCGGCCTTCATGGCCCCGATCACCGCGACCATGAACTCTTTGCGCCGGGGCAGCATAATACCGACAAAGGTATCGGCGGTTACCCCCAGGCGGACCAGTTCCCGGGCGAGCCGGTCGGTAAGTACGTCTGTCTGTCCGTAGGTCAGGCTGCTTTCGCAGTCGACGATCGCGGTCTTGTCCGGATGTTGGGTGGCCCGCGCTTTAAACAGGTCAATGAAGGTGGCCTGCCGGTCATAGTCCAGGACTCTGCCCTGAAATTCGGTTAGAATTTTCCGTTCCTCGTCTTTGGAGATGATGGCTAGCCGGCCGCAGCTTTGCTTTGGATGATCCAAAACGTCTTGGATTAAAGTCAGCAAACATTGGAATAACCGTTCAATTTCGGTAGCTTGAAACAAATTATCACGATAATCTAAGGCGATTTCTAATGCAGCGCCCTTCGGAAGCTGTCTGGGATTGATTACCATATTTAAGATGGCCGGATCAGCCCCTTGAAACCAATCTTGAGCAATGATTTTTTTATTTTTAGCGTTTGGAATTTGAACCACATTGATATTGCGCATTCCATTCGGGTCTCTTCCCAAATTTTGTAAGTCACGGACCAATAAATCATATGGATATTGTTGATGAGCCATATCTGCAGCCAATTGCGAATTAATATGGTTTAGAAGTTCTATAAAGGTATTTCTAAGGTCAAATGAAATCCGTACCGGCAGCGTACTCACATACATCCCAATGGTCTTAAGTTCCTTGCGAATCATCCGGTTAGCATGAGCCGTACCGAGAATCAGATCGCTATTACCATAGGCCCGGGCCAGATACAGATAGAAGACGGATAACATAAATCGAAATAAGGTTATTTCATGCAGACGACAAAATTGATCAATTTGAAGACGCAGTCCTTCTGCGAACCTAAAAATCCGTCTGGTAGATGTTATCCCCGTTTTGGTTGTGGAAAAATGCATATTAAGAGGTTCAGGAATATTTTCAAGTCGTCCCAGCCAATATTGGCGGTCCCGAGAACATTGTTGTGAAGCCAAATACTCTGTTTCCCGCTGCAAATAGTCGGTAAACGCAGGTCGAGACAACTCTTCTGTATTTTCCCCCTTTTCCAGGCAATCATAGTATTCGACAATCTGTTGGTTCAAGATTGAAAGAGAAAAACCATCACTAATCAAATGATGCAGTTTGATATAATAACCATAGCTTTCATCCGGATATTTCACCAAGGCGAAATAGGCCAAGGGCGCGTCCATTAAAACAAATGGCGTCCGGGACTGCATTTGAAACCGCTCATCCACATCGGGGCCTTGGATTAAATCCAGGTTAAGTTCTTGATACTCAGCCACATATAGTTGCGCTTCACCCGCGCGCTGAATGAGCCGGATACGTAAAGCATCATTATGCTGAATCGTTAAGTTAATCGCTTTATTAAGCAATCCCAAGTTAACAAAGTCGCGCTTGATTTTCACGCTCCCGCAATTATTGGCGAAAGCCGTCCCGGGAAACAACATTTCCGTATACCATATCCGTAGTTGCGGATGGGACAATGGATAATAAACCGTATGCTTCACTTTAATTTCTCCCTGTTTATCTTAATATTAAAGACATGAAAACAATTCTTCGCTTCAGGCAACAGGCAAACGTTCCGTTGCCTCTTTTCTCTTTTTTTATTTGTTTCGCAAACTTAATCCCTTTTCCTTCTTTGTATATGGAATTTACCCAAAAATTTTAATTTATGCAGTAAAATAAAAATTTTTGTCTAATAATATATACTTATTTTGCCGATAAATTAATAATCAAGTTTAGGAGGAAATCTTCATGAAAATTACCAAAACTGTCAATGGCGATACGGTAACTCTCGCTTTATCAGGCAGACTGGACACTATCACTCAGGCGGAGCTTGCCGGGGAGCTGGATAAAGTTTTTGCGGCTGGGAAAGTGAATCTAATTTTCGATTATTCCGCTTTGGACTACATCTCCAGCGCCGGGTTGCGGGTGATGCTCACCGCCCAAAAACGCGTCAACGCCCTCGGCGCAACCATGAAAATTATCGGGGCCAAACCGGAAGTGAAAGAAATTTTCGAGGTTACCGGTTTTACCGGGATTATGACGATCGAATGAAGATATCGGGCGGTTTGCTCCGGGCGGAAACAGTGAAGCCACTATCTCCAGGTCAACCGATTAGCCGGACGGTAGATTAAAAGAGGAGCTGAAAAGGGATGATTTATCGCTATCAAAAAACAGTTGCCGAATTTGATTTTGAAACAATGAATCGTGAAGTGGAAACCTTTTGCGCTCGTCATGCGGTACCCGGAAACAAATTGTACGCGGTCCAATTGATCATTGAAGAACTGGTGACCAATATTATCAAATATGGCAATGGAGAAATGATTGCCATTACAGTCGCAAAGGAAACGGAAGGACTGAAGCTTACCGTTACCGATAACTCCGCCCCGTTTAACCCCCTGGAAGCGGAGCCGCCGGATCTTGCATTAGCGGCGGAGGAGCGCCACGCCGGGGGACTGGGGCTGTTTCTGGTCGGGAAAATGGTCAAGTCCTTAAATTATGAGCATAAAGACGGCTGCAATGTTTTAACGGCGGATATTTAATTTAAAGATAATCAATTTGCCGGGGGTGATAATCATTCAAACCATTATTGAACTATTGGTCACACTGATCAAAAACGTCTCCGTCATTATGGTTTTAGCGTATGTCTTTACCCGAACCAATATCTATGCGGCGGTGATTGAAAAAAAAATCACCCGCAGGCTCCGGATTAGCCTGATTATTTTGTTTGGGATTTTTGCAATTTACGGGACCTTAAGCGGGATTAAAATTTACGACGCGATCGCCAACATTCGCGACCTCGGCCCCACCATCGGCGGTTTAATCGCCGGTCCCTGGGTTGGGCTGGGGGCCGGGTTAATCGGCGCGTTCCACCGCTTTTCGTTGGGAGGGCCGACAACCGTCGCCTGTACCGTTTCGACCGTTATCGCCGGCCTGGCGGGCGGCATATTCCATAAAATCAAACACGGGCAATGCAGAATACTTCCGGCTGTTTTATTGATGATCGGTATTGAAGCCTTTCACATGGGCCTTGTCTTATTAATCTCACGCCCCTTTAGCCAGGCTTTATCTCTGGTAAAGCAGATTGCGCTGCCCATGATCGCCACTAATGCCGCAGGGATGGCTGTCTTTAGTTTTATGACGCAAAACTTAATCCGGGAAAAGCAGACGGAATCCATTAAAAAATTGATTGAAAGCGAACTCAAAGTCGCGCGGGAAATTCAAATGAGCATTGTCCCGAAAATATTTCCCCCCTTTCCGGACCGGCCCGAGTTTGACATCCATGCTTTGCTCGAGCCCGCCAAAGAAGTAGGCGGCGATTTTTACGACTTTTTCTTTATTAACGATCATACCTTTTGCATCGCCATCGGCGACGTTTCCGGAAAAGGCGTCCCCGCCTCGCTTTTTATGGCGGTTGCCAAAACGCTTTTAAAGGCCGTCGCTGCTCCCGGACTCCAGCCAAATGAAATTTTAGCCGTGGTTAATCACGAACTTTGTCGCGATAACGATTCCGCCATGTTTGTAACGGTTTTTCTGGGGATTGTCGATCTGACGGACGGAAAATTTTGCTACAGCAACGGCGGACATAACCCGCCGGTCTTGCTACGTCAAGACGGGAGTTTGGAATTATTAAGCAAAACTCCGGGAATGGCGCTTGGCGTTATGGATGATATCCCTTTTGGCTGTAAGGAAAGGCAATTGGCCCAAGATGACACGCTGATTCTCTATACCGACGGCGTCGTCGAAGCGCTCGACAGTCAGGAAACGCTTTATGGCGAAGCGCGTTTCACAACCTTCCTTCGCAATCATCCGGGACTTCCGGTCCGGGAACTCAACCACCTGATTCTGGACGAAGTCCGCAGTTTTGCGGGCCCAGCGCCCCAAGCGGATGACATTACTATTCTAAGCTTTCATTATAATTGAAGCAACTGTCATTGAAGCGTTGCTTTTGATAAAATCAGTCGCGCAAGGATTGCTTTGCCGTAACAAAAGAGCCGTTTGCGTTTTGAGCAGACGGCTCTTTTGTGTGCGCCCGGCAGGGGCGATAACTTGGCGGTGAAAGTCCGCTACGCGCTCGGTAGCAGGAAGCGTTAGCCGAAGGCAAGGGTGTCCGTCGTGAGGCG
>JASFQO010000306.1:0-4326 GCA_050115405.1 Bacillota bacterium | reverse complement strand
TCCAATTTTTGCACATAAAGATCAACCTGACGTTTGAGGTAATTGCCGCAATAAAAACAGATCTGGCTGTAATCATTATGAAGAAGGCGCTTTTCGGTCGCAATATAACGGTAAAATTGACGCAAATTTATCATATCGGGTTGCAAAATAAGATAGGGAATCCCCAGTTTGGCGCAGACTTTTTTGGCGTTGTCAAATGAGTCGGGATATTCAAACCCATTATCAATGGACATCCCCAGTAAGTTCAGCCGATATTCTTCTTTAAGCCGCAAGGCCAGATAGGTACTATCTTTACCGCCGCTCATCATAATAATCCCGTCATACTGATGTTTACCTCTTTTGGCAGCGATTAAAGCATCAAACTTTCGTTTTTTTTCTTCCGGCGCCATCAGGCAATACCGTGTTTGCCCAATTTTACAATGATTGCAGATCCCGTCCGGACCGATTATGGTTCCGGAGGCGGGATTTTCAGCCGCCAAACATCGGACACATTTTTTGATCGCGTTAGGGACACTATCCATACCGCCAAGCACCACCTCAAATTATGATTAGCGTTCCTTTTCATAAAAAGCTCATCCAATATAACTCATTAATCCTTTACCAACACCTCATTAATCACCTTAGCAAGGTCGCCGGCATTCGGTTCGGTCTCAATACAAGTAAAATGATTGCCGGCAATTTCGCTTACAGTTACTTCACCAAGGCAAACTTCCCGCCAAAAATCAAGCGTTTTTTTATTAGAATCCGGTAATAAGGCAAACGGCTCCCGCGCCAAAAGAAACCGCAGATCGCCCAGATACGGCCGCGGTGTAAAACGAGCGGACTTCAGGCTTTGACGGTAAACCTTAAACAAACCCTCAGCCATTTCGACCGGCATGTGATTTCCGTTATATTTAAAAACCGCAGCGACATAAGCAGTAAAACGTTCTCGCACGGAAAATGCGGCGAGTTTCCCGAACAACTTACCCACTCGGTCAAGCCCGGCATCGCCGCCGATCGTCAATGAAGAACCGACAGAAACGCTTTTTTGATTAGCATTCAAAATCCGCCACAAACCGCGGGCCAAGTCTGGCTGATTGATCCCGCTAAATCCCGCCTGTTCCAATGAAATATTCAAATTAGGCACAAACAAAGCTTCAATCACCAAATCATCGTCAATTTCGTAAAGGACCGGATGACTGTCGATTAAAACCAAATCCGCCACCCGCGCTCCGTTTTCCAGTAAACGTCGCGCCACTTCAACAGCGATCATCCCACCCAGGCAATACCCTATTAGCTGCATCTTTTGATATCCGGTTTCCAGCAACCGTTCCGCGTAGTCATCCGCCAACCGTTCGATCAGACCGACATGATCCCCGGAGCAATATAAATCACTATCCGCTATGGTTATGCCGACCACCGGCCCGCTATTTTGCTCGTTCAAATGATCCAGCAGCAAACGAAAACAATTCATCGTTCCCAGCCCGGCATGAAAAACAACTCGAAGCGGGCCCGCGTCGCCGCCTCCATATGAAGTAAGCACCGCGTTACTATTACTTTTGCTCGTCTTTTCGCTTAAAGATGCACCGGCAACCTCCCCGGCCCGGCTGCCTTGAGAACGCACAAATTGAGCCAATGCGGCGACTGTCGGATAATTGAGCATCTGCCTCAGTACGATATCAAAAGGAATATCAATCAGAAATGGTTTTCCTGCTACCATTTCCCGCAATTTTCCGGCGACCTGCGCCATAATCAGTGAATCAGCGCCATGATCGTAAAAATTTTGCAATCTGCCAATACAAGGCAATCCAAGCGCATCCGCCCAGATCTTCGCCAGTTGCGCTTCTAAAGAATCGGTAATTTGGGCTGCAGTTGCAGCAACGTCTTCCTCCGCAAACGACTCGACCCGCCATTTGTCAAGCGCTTTTCGGTCAATTTTCCCGTTGCCGGTCAACGGTAAGGCCTTGACTGTCTGCAAGGTGGCGGGAATCATATACGCAGGCAACCGCTGTGCCAGAAAATCCGTCAATTCCGGAACGCTCACCGCGGCTTCTTCATTTCCGGCGGTTACCACAAAGCCGACTAATAACCGGACTTCACCGGTTTGATGCACTACTACGGCTGCCGCGGCTACTGCCGGATGTTTCTGTAACGTTGCTTCAATTTCGCCTAATTCAATCCGGTGTCCCTTAATTTTGACCTGATGATCCTCCCGACCGAGAAATTCGATTTCACCCCCTGGAGTATACCGGCCCAAATCCCCGGTGCGGTAAAGGCGTTGCCCGTCAAGGGGATGAGTCACAAAACGCGCCCGAGTGGTTTCTTGATCTGCAAAATAGCCCACGGCAAGACCGGCCCCGCTGATATAAAGTTCTCCGGTCACCCACACCGGGCAGTCGCGCATTTGTTCGTCCAAAACCCGAAATCCCTGATTGGTAAGGGGCCGTCCATACGGAATACTGTTCCAGTCCGGCTGTAAACCCTGATATTCATGAAAGATTGACCAGATTGACGCCTCCGTGGCGCCACCCAAACCAACCACCCTCACGGCAGGCGCCCGTTTAAGCAGCAGATCCGGCAGGGATAACGGTATCCAATCTCCGGAAAGCAAGGCCAGCCTTAATTGCGGCAACTTTATTTCCGGCGCCGCGTCCAGATAAGCAACCAGCATCTGCAATAGCGCCGGCACGGAATTCCAGACCGTAATTTGCTGTTTGACAAGCAATTCCGCCCAGTGAGACGGATCGGCGGCCCGCGCGGCGGACGGGTAAACCAAAGTCCCTCCGGCGGACAGAATGCCAAAGATATCATAAACGGACAAATCGAAGCTCAACTGGGCCAGACCCAAAACCCGGTCGCCCCGGCCGATATTAAAACGACTATTGATCGCTTTAATTGTATTCACCGCCGCGCGGTGGGTAATTACGGCTCCCTTCGGTTGCCCGGTCGAACCCGAAGTATGAATGATATAAGCCGGTAGGTCGGGGTCGCCTGCGGCGTCCCAAGTATTTTCCGGGTCGGGCTCCAGCAGATCCGTTGCAATCACAGTAACATTTTCCGGCCATTTGATTGGTATCCACGAACATGTCAGGATATAACGGACCTGCGTCTTCTCCAGCATCGCTTCGCGACGTAATGCCGGTTGGATGGTGTCAATCGGAACATAAACCGCTCCCATCGCCAACGTCCCCAAAACCGCGATCACCTGATACACGGATTTATCCATAATAATCGCCACCCGGTCCTGTTTCCGGCAGCCGGTCTTCCGTAATTGGGCAGCCACTGCCGCTGCCTGCGCCACCAGTTCTTTATAGGTTAACTGCTTTTTGGCATCGCAGACAGCAAGCCGGTCCGGGGCTGCCACCGCTTGTTGCAGGATTGCGCTGTGTAACATTTCGTCCGATAATGGCGCACCGGTATCGTTAATCCGTTGTCTCTCCCTTTGCTGCCATTCCGGCAAAGAGATTGTTTCGACCGCATCCCACGTTTGTTCCGCCCCGGCCAATCCCCAAAGCAGCGATTTAAAAGCGACAAACATCTCATCAATCAGGCCCTCGGGAAAAACTCCCTCCCGAATATCCCAGTTAACCTGAAGACCGGACAAGTTATCCATTGCCTGACAATCAAGGAACACCTGCGGTGTCTGGCTGATTCCCTGATCCCCCACTTTGCCTCGGAGTTGTTTGCCCTCAACCGATTGTAACAGCCCGATTGCACTGGTAAAAACGATCGGCATCAAAGCGGCGTCCCGGCCACGACGCCGGGAAATCTCCCTTAACACTTCAACTCCGGAAAACAACCGATGATCCAAATCCGCAAACAACTGTTGATTCATTAATTTAGCGCGGTTGCTGAAAGAATTACCGCCTTGCCAGTCAACGGCCAGCAAGCTGACTGAGGTAAAATCGCCGACAATCGCATTAATCTGAGGATGTAACGGTAACCGATTCAGTACGGTCAGATTCAGACAAAACTTTTGACTACGGCTCCAGCGTTCGATTACAGCGGCATATGCCGTTAATACCGCTACCGTCGGCGTTAATCCACGTTGTTGCGCTTTTTGTTTCAATCCTTCCCAAGTGATGGCATCCATCCGCAAAAACCGCCGGGTAAAGTGGCTTGGTCCGGGATTATTTTGCAGTCTTGCCAAAGGCAGGTCCGGCGCCGACGGTAAATCGTCAATCCGGCGCAACCAGTAATCTTTATCCCGCGAATACGCGACGCTCTCCCGCAAATTGCGTTCGGCCAGAAAATAATCGCGGAAACTAAGCTTTAACTCCGGAAGTCGGCGTTCCGGTTCGAAATAAAGCGTTTCAAACTCCGCCAGCAATAGCCAGATGCTGGCCC
>JASFQO010000305.1:0-4339 GCA_050115405.1 Bacillota bacterium | reverse complement strand
TAACGATAATATTTCTGATCTCGTTATCGTTTGGGAATTTTCGCCTGCCCAAACCGGAATTGACAGTGATAGCAATGCTATCACGAAAACACCGCATATTTTTTTGTAGACCATTTAATCAACCTCCGCCTCACTTTCCTCACAGACTTTTTTTGAAAACTTACTTTATTTACCCCATGTAATCAACCCCGTTAGTACTGCTCCGGTTTGCTTTGGCGGTACGGTTTTTCCCCATTAAAATTTCCGCAGCGGGGATTACCAGCAAAGATAAGAAGGTTGCCGAGAGAATCCCACCTATAGTTACAATACCCATCGGTTGCCGGATTTCAACCCCGGAAGCGCCAATACCCAAAGCCATCGGCAACATACCCAAGATTGACGCCAGATTGGACATGATAATCGCTTTTAACTTAATCGGACAGGCCTCCAGCAATGCCGAACGCAGATCCACACCCGCAGCCCGCAATTGATTGACATAGTCCAAGATCAAAATAGCGTTATTGACCACCATTCCCACCAGCATCACAATTGATAAGGCCGCCATAATCGACAAGGTAGAACCGCTAACAGTCAGCGCTACCGCCACCCCAATCAGACAAAAAGGTACTGTCGACAGGATTAATAACGGTTGGCCGAAGTTTTCCACCGTGGCCGCCAATAACATAAAGGTTAGCACGATAGCCAAGCAAAAAGCAAACAGCATACTTCCGAGCATCTCATTCATCAGATCGGCGTCTCCCGCCCATTGCAACCGATAGCCGGCGGGAAGATTTATCTCTTCAGCCGCTTTATCAATAACCCCGGTCACATCCCCCAATGCATATCCGGGTAATAGGCTGGCCGTAAATTCAATGGCGACGTACTTATCGGCATGCAAGATCTTATTATAGCCGTCGGTAAATTTTAACTCAGCGAAATGGGAAACCGGAAAAGTGCCGATACTAGTATAAACCGGCAGGTTTTTAAGCTCCTCGCAGCTCAGAAGGGACTCTTTATTTAAGGCCACCCGAATATCGTATTCATTACCGTTCTCTTTATACTCGGTCACTTCCGTGCCTTCCAACGACGTCCGGAGCAACAACGCCAATTGCTGCATGGTGATTCCGGCTTCCGCCATCTTGACCCGGTCGGGATAGATGGTGATCTCCGGTTTACCCGCCCTGGTGCTGGTGTCCACGTTCATCAGCCCCGGTATTTTTTTCATTTTTGCCTTGAGTTTGGAGGCGTACTGCTCCAATTTGGCTAAGTCCTGCCCTTTCAAATAGAAATCTACCGGACTGGTGCCCCCCGCGTCAAAACCGGAAACAGCGGAGATTTTAAGCTGCACATTGGGGATGTCCGCCAGTTCTTTGGTGAAAATGGCCGCCAGCTCTTGATCACTGGAAACCCGTTCTTTCTTATTCACCAATTTCACTTTCATCAGGGCCATATTAACCCCTTCGTTCAAGTCGGAAATCTTCCCGAGATTGGTTAAAAAACTCTTCACTTCCGGATGTTTTCTGATCCGGCCTTCGATCTGCCGCAACAAACGGGCAGTCGCATCCAGATTGTATCCTTGGGGCAACTCGGCGATAATTTCAATGTTGTCATTATCCATAGCCGGCACAAAGTCGGACGGCACTTTAGATAAGAGGAAGAGGGCTCCGATAAACGCCAAAATTGTTAGGCCGACCACAACCAGACTCCGTCTCTTATTCGTTAAAATAAAATCCAATAGTTTCCGGTAAACGGCTTCAAACGCGGCAAAAAGCCGGTCAAAGACAATTCCAAACCGGTTTTTTGGGGCGGCCATTTGGTCCGGCAGAATCAAGGCGGCCAGCATCGGGGTTACCGTAAACGCAGCCACGATTGAAAAAAGAGTAGCGATCACGACGGTTAAGGCAAAGTCTTTAAAAACCAGTCCGACCACTCCGGACATGTTCGCAATCGGCAGGAAGACTACAATGTTGGTCAAAGTGGAAGCGATAACCGCCGTCGCAACTTCCGCAGTCCCCCGGCCTGCCGCCTGCCGGCTGTCTTCTCCCCCGCCTTTGCGGCGAAAGATATTCTCCAGCACCACCACGGAATTGGCGACCAAAATGCCGCTGGCCGTGGATAAACCCATCAACGACATGATATTCAAGGAGATCCCCGCTATCTGCATAATCATAAATGTCGGAATAATCGACATCGGCATCGAAATGGCCAAAATAAGCGTCGACCGGAGATCATGCAAAAACAGGAATAAAATCAAGGCCGTAAGCAAAATGCCTTGAAAAATATTTCCAAACGAATCCGCCGCCGTATCCTTGACAAAAGTACCGTCCTCGCTGACTATCGTCAAAGTAATCCCGTTATGCAATTCTTTCTCTATCTCCGGCAAAATTTTTGTGACGGCGTCCACCACCTCCACCGAGTTACCGAGGGGAGTTTTGATGACTGTTAATAAAACTGAGTTATCATTCCGTTTTTTTGATTGATTATTAAAGAATGTCACCCGTTGGCGGACTTCCGCAATCGAATCCTTCACCTCAGCTAATTGCCACAGCTTTTTGAGGCCATTCGGCGTGGGCACATCCAATTCCCGTAAAGCCTCAATAGTGGGGAACTCCCCTTTCAGCCGCACCGAGTACTCCTGGTCCCCCTCTTTCAAGTTACCCCCGGGCATATCCAGGTTGGCGGTGCCTAAAATACCCGCCAGTTGCGTGAGGGATAAGGAATTTTCATAAACAACCCGCTTGTCAAGCTCCACCCGGATTTCCCGTTCCGCGCCGCCTGCTAAGTCGACCTTGCCGACGCCGGCAATTTGAGTCAGGCGGTCCTTGACCTTATCGTCGACCAGATCATATAATTCGGTCGCTGTTAAATTCCCTTCCATAATGATATCCATGATCGAAGAGGCGGTCACGTCGATCTTTTGGATCACCGGCTGCTCCGCCCCGTCCGGCAGTTCATTGCCAATCTGGTCCACTTTGTCTTTGACTTCCTGAAGGGCCACATCAGCGTCTTTGGAAAGCTTAAATTGAATCTGCACAATAGAGACGCCTTCCATGGAATATGAGTTCAGCTTATCGACTAAACTGATGGCCGCCACTTCATCTTCAATCTTTTTGGTGATTTGACTCTCGATCTCCACCGGTCCGGTCCCGGGATAAATTGTTTGCACCGTTACCACCGGATAATTCATCTCCGGCAATAAGGTCAACGGAAGATTGGTATATCCAATGAAACCGAACAGCAAGAGGGCGACTAAGAGCATACTCATCATCACCGGTCGTTTAATTGAAAGATCAGCTAAAAACATGTATACGGTCCTCCCCTGAATTTTTAAATCTTCACTACTTGCACTTTGGCCTGGTCCTCAACCATTTTATTTCCTGCGACAATCAATTGATCTCCAGGTTCCAGGCCGGATTTCACTTCCACCAAAACTCCCTGTTGGGCTCCGAGTTTAACCTCTTTTTTCACGGCAATCCCCTTAGCAACTATATACACAAAACGATGACCGCCTTTACTCACCAAATCTTTCCTATGGATCATGACCGCCTTCTCATTGGTATAAGTTTCAATCGCCACCTCGGCTGTGATTCCGCTGGTTAATATCTGAGCTTTATTTTTAAATAACGCCTTGACTTCAAACGCCTTCCTATTAAGATCCATAATCTTGCCGACTTGAGATATGAACCCTGCATACTGCCTTCCATTCCAAGTTAGAATAACTTTCTGCCCTAGTCTGATCTCCTCAATTTCTTGAGAAGAAGCCCAGATCCGCGCCTCAATCTGATCTAGATTAGATACGGTGAATAATGGTTCGTCCTTACTCACATTATCTGTCGGTTTCACATTAAGCTGAGTGATATAACCGCTGAGCGGCGCTTTTACTTTCAAGGAATCTTCCGTCGTATTCAAATCGGCCTTTGCCACCTCCAATTTGGTCTGCGCATTATCCAACTCTTGTTTAGAAATAATTCCTTCTTTAAACAAATTCTCCATACGTCGATAGGTCTGTTCCGCCAGATTATAAACGGCTTTCAGTTGATAATATTGGGTTGTTTGATTATTCTTCGGAAAGGTGATGACGGTTTGACCTTCACGGACATAGTCGCCTACTTTATAGAAGACTTGCTGGACAACATCCGATACCCGGCTGTATTTTATCGCCTCAGAGCGCGCCTGTACCAAAGCGGAAAATTTTAGCGCGGTACTAAATTTCCTCATTTTAACAACCTCGGTTTTTACCGGAACTCCCCTCGCTTTATGTATTTGTTCCATACTTTGCAAAATGACTTTTTTCTTCTTATCCCAGCACCCGCTAAAAGTAATCAAACATACAATCATTAAACCGATTATCATCTTTTTC
>JASFQO010000304.1:0-4348 GCA_050115405.1 Bacillota bacterium | reverse complement strand
GACCGGGAACACGGTTCGGTCTTTCAATATTTGGTGGGTCTGGATAAGAAATATACCGGCCTTACGGAGCATCAAAAAGAATTGTTGGCAAGCTTTTATCAGGGGTTGAGCGACAAAGAGATCGCGCTGCGTCAAGTGAACGGCAATACTTCCACCATTCGTAACCAGCGGTTTACATTGCGGGAGAAAGCCAAACAGGCCAAGCTGTTTTTGGCAATCATGGAGTTATTGGCAACCGGAACGAGACCGGCAGGACAACAGTTCATAGCGATACCACGGCATGCGGCAATGATGGATGAACGGTTTGCCATTACCGGAGCCGAAAACGCGACGATTTTGAAGACTTATTTTAAAGCCGGTCCCGACGGCCCGTTAAGCGAATTTCCCAAGAAAGAAAAACGGAAAATCGTGATTTTACGGCAGTTAATCCGCAGGTTTGACCCGAAACGGAAGTATACGGAGCAGGAAGTAAATCAAATCCTGAAAGCGGCTTATGATGATTATGTGACTTTGCGGCGGTACCTGATTGAGTACGGGTTTATGGACCGGCTGGCGGACGGCAGTAGTTATTGGGTGAAACCGGATTCATAATGAAAAAATTAAAAATATTTTTAAACTACGACTTTTTTGCGATCATTGCGGCCGGCAAGGAAGAGATCGCCCGAAGGAAAGCGCTTTATTTCCAAAAGAACAAGGCGTAAAAATTTTAAGGAAGGAACATTCGGATTATGGATCGGCAACAAGCAAAGCTGGAATATAAAAACAGAAAACCGAATATGGGGATCTACCAGATTACCAACCGGGCAAACGGTAAAATCTACGTTTGTAGTTCCCGAAATTTAGACGGCATTTTAAGCCGGTTTCAAATGGTATTGAAATATAGTTGGAACTGGGATGCGGCCAATCATGAACTAAACCGGGATCTGAAAGAGCTGGAACCGGATAATTTCACCCTGGACATTCTGGACCGGCTCAAACCTAACGAAGATCCAAATTACAATTACAGCGAAGATCTGAAAACGCTGGAAGAATTGTGGTTGGAGCGGCTGCAGCCGTTCGGTGAGCGGGGGTATAACAGACGGAAAGCGCAAAAGGGGGAGCCGGGTTAGGAACGGCTCAAACTCCCTCTTTTAAACCTAAACTAACGTTACAGAGTGATTTTGTTTTTGACCGACTTTGTGAAATCTTTCAAATTTTTGACTGTATCAAGATTATAGCTATGCGCTGTCCTCACTAATTCTTTTAAATTTGCGGTGGGCACATTTGTGGGGACGGCGCATTCAGGCGCAATCATTTTGATCCCGCAAGCCAGATTATATTCCACTTCCCGGCGGACTTCTTCTTGTGTCCCTTGTGAAAGAGTAACTGGGTTATTGATACAACCGACAATTTTAATGTTGTTTTTTGCCATTGCAACTGCTTTGGGAATATCATTACGGGAATCCATATGGAAGCCCTTAAATCCCGCCTTGATAAACATTGGAAATCTATCGGCGACATTGCCACATACATGTAAAATAATTGGGCCATATTGTTGCAATGTTTTTACCATCCGACAATGGATAGGCATAACAAACTCCTCATATATTTTGGCGCTTACCAGATCTGATGTGACATGTTCAGCCCATGCGGACACTTTTGCCGCCCAAAATCTGAGCGTCGTTATCACGTAATTCCAGTGCTTCATGGATACCGGTAGATGCGCCGGAAGGAACCGTCCAGCGCCCCATAACATCACAAGCCAGGGTAACATCTACTTCGATAGTGGGATTCGCCCGAGAATCAAATACTTGCCGGGCCTGAACTTTCGTAATTTTGAAGTCTTTCATGTTGTATCCTCCGTCCATGAAGCGTCGGGAAAATGGATGATAGTTGGAGGCGTTATTTGGACAAAATATCGTAAAAAAGATGGAGGTTATAAACCTAAAGTAAAAGACGGCCGAAAAGGCCGTCTTTTAAAAAGAATGATTGAATTAAGCGGGTTGTTGTTATAAGCTCTGCGCCTCCGTACTGGCGGGGCAGAAGGATTGTTCCTGGCTTGAGGCATAATCGCTAATGGCTTAATGCCTTTCAACTCAGGCCTCACTTACTCCCAGCTCTTTCAAGTGTTTCCCAATATGTTTTTGCAGGAATTGGTAATACAGGTCCTCGTGTTCGTTCCAGCAGCGGTAAAGCCGGTCGCGGTAGAGATATTGGTCGCCAGTGTCTTTGGCCTGTAAAATCAGACCGTAAGTAATATGCATTAATTGCCGGGCGTCATTTTGGTCCAGCAACTTCGCCAAGTCGGCGTCGGCTAAACTGTCCAAAGCGGGAATTTTGCTTAAGTCGGTGGTGACATGATAGTATTTGGTAGCCTCGGTGAAATGAGCCAGGGCGAAAGCATGAATCTCCCGGTACAAGGCGGGAGCGGTGGCGATAATAACCCGGATCGCCTCCAACCAGTTGGTCCCGGCGGTCTTGAGATGGAAACCGCTGTGGCTTTCCCGGCCGATAATCGGGAAGACGCTGAATTTATCACTTCCCGAATGGACACTGACTTTATAGCCGAAATGGACGGCAATCTGGTAATGCTCTTTGAATTCTCGCTCGAATTGGGCCAGGTCACCGATATAGTCGATGCCTTTCTGAAATTCGCCGCAAAACCGCGGCGCCAGACTGTTAATCTTGACGCCGACCCGCACCAATTGCCAGGCGACAAAGAAGTGGGCCGCCGGGTCGGTCTGGCTCAGTGTCTCGTCAATGGAGATTTCAAAGTCCACTTGGTGTGCGGCCGGTGCAATTACATCCTTGTAAATCTGAATCGCGAAAGTAACGGCCTTTTGATAGACGACCGCGAAACGTTGTAACTGCGGCGCGGCAAAAGAAATCGTGAGGCCGGATTTTAAGACGAACGGCGCCTTTAAAAAGGCGTTTTCCAATTCCCGGCGTTGGTCCGCAGCCAGTTGTAGATATAATTTTTCTACTTCGGTATCGGTCGGGGCGTCCAATTGTTGAATATGTTCCGAGCAGTCCAAGGTAATCATGGTATAGCCCTCATCCAGCGCCGACCGGACTTCCGCCGCATTTTTCAAATGGTCGCCGTCCGCGCCATAGCCATCGCGATAACCGGTCTGAAAGACGCCCCAGGCAGCATCGGCTAAAACTCCGGCAAAACTGCGGCTGGTTAAAGACAGCTCCCGGGTGGACTGTTGGGCCAGGACCGGGCGTAGTTTTGAGCCTTTGAACAGACGCAACTGCCCCGGAGTGGCCAGTCCCAGCCGATCGCCCAAGCCGATCGTGATTGGGTAATCCGCTAACGAGACCGGGTTGGTGAAAGGGAAATATTTCCGGATAATTTTGCTGTTGGCAATGGTTAACGGACATTTTTTGTAAGCTAACGTCCCGAGGGAGGCCGCTGTTCCCTCCAGTTCGGTAAAGAGGGTGGAAGCGGCGCCGGCTGCAATCAGGAATTTATCAGTCCCTTCTTTAGTCATAAACAGAGTTGTCCCTTCGGTCCGGTTGAGCGAGTCCGGATAAATCGCTTGTGGTTGCGGGGCGGTCTGTAACGCTTGACGCAGTGTGGCCAAGTCGGCCCCGGCGACGATTAGCTTTAAAAATGAAGTCAGTTGTTCCATGGTTGACACTCCTTTATTGCTGTTTATTACCGGTTTAATTTATCAGCGGTCGTCCAGAGACCGGCTGAGGGCGTACTGATGAAAAAGATCTCTTCGCCGTTTGGCAATCGGTTAAAGCCGTTTTGCAGCTTGGCTGGAGGATATTTTTCAAGCGCCGCTTCATAGTCCATATAATTAAAGTTGACCGACTCAATTTCCGCCCGGGTCAAATGGCCTGGCGCATAAGTAATTTTAAAGCGACCTTCGGATGATCCGTGAATTAAATGGGCGGTCGCATGAGTCAGATCCTGCAAATCAGTATTCTCTTTCCAAAGTTGCATGATCCGTGGCGTTCCCGCATAGCCGTATTTACGGATAATCCGGTCAACTTCGTCCTGTTCGCCGAAGCGTTTGAGGCCGGGGGCGATAATAATCAGTTCGCCTCCGTCGGCCATGGCTTTTCGGGTACGGTAAATCGCTTTGTTTGCCACCCAGGTGCTGAAAAATTCGTCGCCTTGCATAATCGCCACGACTTTCTTAAGCGGCGGGACAATGGTGACATTTTCGCTCATCGACTGTTTGGCGGCCAAGAGATAAGTGTCCGTATCATTGCCACAATAAAATCCGGTATGGACCAACTTGCCGTCATTGCTATAGGCCATTACCAATTGGATGAAGACATCCGGCAGATGCCCGAGGTATTCGCTTTGGGCTTTGTTATAACAATGGCGTAATGGAGTAATGAGAGTCCCCAA
>JASFQO010000303.1:0-4348 GCA_050115405.1 Bacillota bacterium | reverse complement strand
TTCCATGCGGTTCTTATCCAGGTGGCTATCAGCGTAGCGCATTCAAACATATCCTGCGGAAGTTGGTGATTGCGATCGTTTTCGTTAAATTTCGGAAATTAGCCCCGTAATCGTACTCAAGCCTTCAGGAATTATGTATAAATTATTCTACATTGTTCTTGTTTTCCCTCTATTTTCCTATTGGTTTATTTTGTTAATAAATGAATCCCGGATTAACTCCCTGTCGGCCCGGGAGAAACCAGCTTGCCGGCCGCCGCGTCAACGTTTTATTTTCCCGAATATCCGGGTAAGACCCACATAAAAATGTAGAGACCGCATCCGGGGAGAAAGCGATGACTGCCAAATATCCCAATCTTCACAATTTTTTTTATCTGGCCGGTTCGGGGCTGGCCGCCCAACTACTGAGCACCGTCTACCGTATCTGGCTCGCCCAACGCATCGGCGCGACCGGACTCGGGATTTTCAGCATGACTTATCCGGTCTATCGTCTGCTTAGCAGCATTGCCGCCCTCGGACTGCCGTTCGCCCTGACCAAATGGACCGCCGAATATCTCACCGTTGGTGAATTCCATGAAATCGGCCTCCTTAAAAAATGGGCTGTACGGGTAGTGTCTTTCCTCTCGCTTGGCGTGGCCGCAACACTCTATCTCGGCGCTTCCTTCTTAAGCTGCCACTTGTTTAGCGATCCCCGGGTTAAAGAGGCCCTGGTCATTATCGCCCCGGCGATCCCGTTTTCAGCCCTATCGGCTATTTACCGTGGCTATTACCAGGGATTTTCCCGCATGGCCCCAACCGCTGTGTCGGAAGTTGCCGAGCAAATCGCGGAAACCGGCGTTACGGCCTTCGGCCTGACTTGCCTGATCGCGGTTTTACCGCTGGCATCTTATTCTTACCCGGTAATTGGATTAACCATCGGCGAGATAGTTTGTTTGACAACTCTGTTAAGCTTTCGCGAATCGTCCCGTCCCGCCTGTTTATCCCCCTCCGCAACGACGGGCCCGCCGCCCTACTTAGAAATCCTCCATTACTCCCGGCCGTTGTTGCTGAATCAGATTATAGTCGCGATCAGTAACGCCGGTGAAGGGGTATTAATTCCGCAATTATTAATCCGCGCCGGTCAGACTACCGCCGCCAGTACGCAATGGCTGGGCTATTTAAATGGAATGGCCGCCCCGCTGGCTTATTTTCCCCTGATCCTGCTCTTCCCGTTAGGGATGGTACTCTCGCCGCAAATCAGTTCCGGTTTCAAAGAGAATTCACTTGCGTTACTGCGGGCCAAAGTCCGCCGGTTTTACGGGGCAACCGCCCTGATTGCCATTGTTTGTTTTCAAATTATTTTTTTAGCCGCCCCATGGCTCGCGCAAACTCTTTATCATAATTCGCTTCCGGTGGCGCTCATTAAAATTTTGGTAATCGGTATGCCGTTTACGGCGGTCTCCATTATTAATTTCACAATTTTAGCTGCCATTGGTGCTTCCGATAAAGTTTTAACCATCAGTTTATGGGCGATCGGTTTGAAAACAGCCCTGATCTTTCTGGCGGCTTCCCACGGTATTGCCGGAGCTGCCTGGGCCATTGCCATCACTCAAGTATTTTCCGCCCTCAGCGGCGCCCTTGAGTTACGTCCTTTCTTTATAAAACTTGACGCATAAAAACCCGCCACAAACTTGCGGCGGTGCTGCTGCCCATGGAAATTCCGGCGACTCGCAACGTTTGATCGGCCCGATCATTACCGATCCAAATCCCTGCCAATAACCGGTCGGTATACCCGATAAACCAACCGTTGGTATTACCGTTGGTAGTCCCGGTTTTACCGGCTGCCGCAGTATTCAGCCGGGCCCGCCGGCCGGTCCCCCGTTCGATCACCCCGGTCAACATTTGAGTCAATTGAGCGGCGGTTTCGGACTGAATTACTTGACTTTGACGGACCTTTTCCCGAAAAAGCAGTCGCCCGTCATGATGGTAGACGCTTAAAATCCCAAACGGCTGCGAGTAAATTCCCCGGTTGCCAAAAGCAGTATAAGCGCCGGTTAATTCCAATAAAGTCACTCCCCGGGTCAGGCCGCCCAATGCCAGGGGCGCCAAACCGCGGTCATTACGGGCCCCGTCCGCCACCAAACTTTCCAAGCCCATCCGTTTTGCCATGTTAAAAACAGGATCAACTCCTAATTCCTGTACTAATTGCACAGCCACCGTATTGACCGAATCTTCCAAAGCCGTCTGCAAATCAATTTTTCCCCGGTATTGATTGTCATAATTCTGGGGCTGCCAGATTTGACCGTTAACATTGATCGCCAAAGGACGGTCCTCGAAAGTGCTGGCGGGAGTATAGCCGTTTTCCAAGGCCATCGCATACACAAAGGGTTTAATAGCCGAACCGGGTTGCCGGTACAGTTGGTAACTCCGGTTAACTTCAGCGCCGGAAAACCGCCGTCCGCCCACCAGACCCAAGATGGCCCCGTTTTGCGGATCGAGCGCTACCAATGCCCCCTGTGGTTGGGCCACTCCCCACCGGTCACGGGTCGCCTGCGGCAATGCGGCGAACACCCGCTCCGCCGCACGCTGAATCCCCCGGTCCATCGTCGTATAAACCTTCAATCCGGCCGTCCGGATATATTGTTCACTGTATTCGGTACTCCGGCTTAACTGAGCGATCACATAATCGACAAAATAAGCGCCTTCATAAGAGCTTCCCGGCGTATTCAGGACTTCCAACGGTTTGGCGGTGTGCCGTTTCCAATCAGCCGTATTAAGGTAGCCGTATTTATGCATCAACCGCAGGATGAGATTGCGACGCTGCAAAGCGGCGGCCGGATTACGAAACGGAGAATAGTATTCCGGGCTTTTCGCCAGCGCCGCCAATAACGCCGCCTGATTGACCGCCAAATCGCGCACAGATTTCCCGAAATAGACCCGCGAGGCCGCTTCCACGCCCCACGCGCCGTGCCCCAAATAGATACTATTTAAATAAAGCTCCAGAATTTGTTGTTTATTGTATTGCTGTTCAATCCGAATGGCATAGGCCATCTCCATCACTTTACGGATCAAATTTTTTTCATGCGAAAAAAACCTGTTCTTCACCAGCTGTTGAGTAATGGTACTCCCGCCCTGGACCTTGCGGCCGCTTTTCAGATCCTCCCATAAGGCCCGGCCAATTCCCCGCAAGTCAATGCCCTTATGTGAATAATACCGGACATCTTCGGTCGCCACATATGCTTGTTGTAATTTTTGGGGGATGATATCAAACGGCGCCCATAAACGGGTTTTGGCGTACAGCGACCCAATCGGGTCGCCATTTCGATCAAAGACGGTCGAAGCAATTTTACTCTTTTCCAGTTCCGCCCGTAAGTTAAGCCGCCATACCCACGGGTTAAAAAAGACCGCAAAGACCAAACCGAAACCGGCCAACAAACCAAGCCCCAAAAGAGTTCGGGAAAACCGGCGGTTCTTGACTTTTTTGGTTTTTTTCCGACGTTTGTGTGCCATTTTTACTCCGGGAGGTTGGTTGGTTGTCAGGAACCGTCCCCCTGACAACCGTCTCCTTGACAACCTTGACCTGTAATAATAAATATAATATTACCCGGAAATAACCACATTATTATAAATTTTGGAATCAACTGCAAAGGTCACTGTATAAACGGCGCCTTGGTTTGATATAATAACAGCATGAAAGAACAGACTAAAAAAGACTTGCACGTACGCGTCGACCCGGAGGTTTACGAAAAGCTCCGTCATCTCACATTTTACCAACGTCAATCGGTGACCGCGGTCGTCAACCGTCTACTGGTGGAATATCTGGAGGAAAAAGCCCTGGAGGAACCGGAATTTCTGGCGCCGCCGCCACTTTAAAACTAAAAAAGGCTGCCCACTAGGACAACCTTTTTTATAAACTTTAAACTGATTCTACTCCTGATTGGGAGCGCCTACCGGACAAACACCGGCGCAGGAACCACAGTCGATACATTTAGCGACGTCGATCACATATTTGTCGGCGCCTTCACTAATGGCTTCGACCGGGCACTCGGCGGCGCAAGCGCCACAACTAATACACTCGTCATTAATTTTGTAACTCATGGAACACCTCCAAAAAATTTTGAATGATTTAACTCAGATGTTTTGCAACAATCCCTGCAATTGTGTTCGACTTAACTTATTAAATTCCTCTCAAATCAATCTTATTAATTTACTTTTAATGATAGAACTCAACAAATATCCAAGTTAACTAATTTTTTGATTCTATTTTAACATTGACACCGACTACGACAAAATGTTCCTAATATTTAGACTTGATTTTTGCCGTTACTTCCGGTATAATAAATTTTGCAATCGCGGGTGTGGCTCAGTTGGT
>JASFQO010000302.1:0-4366 GCA_050115405.1 Bacillota bacterium | reverse complement strand
AGGGAGTCGGACCAGCCCATAGTACTCTGAGAACGGGAGAGCCGTTTACAAGGGGAAGGGAACTAGCTGGCAGGGATACGTAGCTTGTAAAGGAAACACAAAAACGAACAAGGCAGGGTCGTGATCTGATGCTAACCTCACTGCAAGCAATAGCAGAGAAGGCAAGGAATTGCAACCCGTTCCACCAAATGTTTCCAAATACCGTCGGGGCATTCTTTGCCGTTGTGCCCGGGGATTGGTCCGTTCGGGAATGGCAATGGCCTGAAAATATTGATTCCAAATTGACTGATAAGTGGATTCCTTTGTGTCAAAGCTAGTAGGAACCCCGGAGGCGGTCAACGGTCGGCTGGCCGTGACTGCCTCCGAGTAAATGTTGACTTTCGGCAGAAACCGGCAGACAACGCCGTCATAGTAGATTCCGGTGCCGCGTTTTAAGTCGTGAATCAGCCATTGTTGGTCGGCAAACCTGGCGGTAAAATGGGGCGCCAGCAGGCGGACCACATTATGGTCCGGTTCAATCGCCGCATAATAGAGTTCGCCGGCCAATTGACGAAAACGGACAAATCCGTGTAACCGCTCAATTTCATGATTTACTTGATCACTGGTGCGGCGGATCCTCAATACGGTAGGATTCGCGATATTTTGGGCGACCGCTTCGCCCAAATTGGAAAAGAGAATTTTTAAAAGAGAGATACACCGGCCATCCGCCGCCCAACTATGGCAGATGCCGACCGGGGAGGCGGCTGCGTTGCCCAGACCGCCGGGAATATTGGGACGGTTGCTGCCGCTGGAAGCGCAAGAAGCGTCATACTTGGCGGGATTAGCCAAGATTTTTACCTTGTCCATCAGTTTCATTAAAGATACCCCTTGCCAAAACAAATATTATGTCGTTTGTATTATATCATAAAAACATTTGTTCGATCAACTATTCTCTCTAAAATAGCATCGATTTCGCAATGCGGATCTCTCAGAGGGGACAAGATGGTATCAACAGGCATCAGCCAATTCGGCAAGTTTTCCTACCACCTTTTTCAGCGCAGACAGATGGCCTCGTTATACCTACCTGAGTAGTCACGGTTAAAGATGATTTTCAGTATGATCATCCGCGCCTTTGGGGGAACGGAAGCCCCCGGCAACGCGGGTCTTGTTCTTCATGAAGTGAGCGCTCTATTCGGCGGCATTGTTCCCGAACGACGCGTTGAAATTAACAGGAACCGAAGGTGTTCGTCCTGGTATTCCAGACGGGGTACAGTGATTTTCGCCAATGAGTCAGTCCACTGCACCCGTCTCGCACATCTCACCTCCCACTACTCACTACCAAATTAGGTGTTATTACTTAGATTAATCATCAATGAAAATTCGGTTCCGGCTTCCTCAGCCACATGGTAAATAGCTTGAAGTCCCTTCCAGATATCGGCGGGGTTTTCACTATACATGTAAGTGCTTTGATTGCCAACCTCATGCTTAACTCCGGTTTGCTTCACGGCGGCAATCGATTGGTTGATGATTTGGTCGGAGTCGGCTGTTTTCAGCGGTAATAAAGATACTTCACAGGATAGCATTGCTTGATAACCTCCTTTTTTATTCATTAGTTTACCCTACTTGGGCAAATTTATTAATTTATGGTCTTGATGCAGCGTACCCAATTGATTTTATTAGCCAATTTTAAAAAAACCAGTTAAAGAATATTAAGTAAAAAGCCGATTAAATATTATTGGGAGGTATCAATATGCGACTGGTAGAGATCAATCATGTAAAACCGGGGATGATCCTGGCCCGACCAATTTACCATCATGATGACGGTAAAATCCTGCTTTATGATAATGTGCAGTTGAAAAGATCATATATCCAGCGGCTTAAAGAACTGAAATATACTTATATATATGTAAAAGATCCTGATGATTCCAGCGAGCGGATTGAGTTTTTAGAACCGGTCAGACAAGAAACCAAGATTAAGGCGACAATAACTTTAAAAAATACCCTCACTTCCTTCAACCAGACTCAAAAACCGGATCTTACCAAATTACAGACGATAGTTTCCGAGATGATTGAGCAAATTATTAGTAATCACGATATCTTTTATAACTTAATTGACATCCGTAGTTACGATAATTATACTTATGCCCATTCCGTCAATGTCTGCGTACTCTCTTTAATGGTGGGGTTGCTGTTGCGGTTAAAACGTAATGAATTGGAAATTTTAGGAATAGGAGCCATCTTGCATGACGTTGGTAAAATATTCGTGGAAAACGAGATTTTGAATAAGCCGGGTGGTCTGGAACAGCGGGAATTTGAGATCATCAAGACTCATACCAGTAGAGGATATGATTTTTTAAAAGGAAAAATCAGTATTAGTTATATTGCCGCCCATATTGCCTGGGAGCACCATGAAAGAATCGATGGGTCGGGATATCCCCGCGGCTTAATCGCTCCGCAAATCCAGCGGTTTGCCAAAATAGTGGCGGTAACTGATGTTTATGACGCAATGACCGCTGAGCGGGTTTATCGGGCGGCCTTGCCGTCTTTTCTGGCGCTGGAGGAATTGTGGGCCGGGGTTGATAGCAAATATGACCGCTTGATTGTGGAGGCGTTAAGCAAAGTGGTTGCTCCATATTATGTAGGCAGCACTTTGAGTCTTAATAATGGGGAAAAAGTATTGGTCACCCGGGTTTCACAGACGGAATGTTGGGTAAAAAGGCTTAACGGTCCCGAGCAGGGAACCATCTATGATTTATATCGTTATCCAGAGTTAAAGGTAAATGTCACTCAAGAAAGTGAATAGAAATTACCAACATTTAAGAGGCAGGAAGGATTTTTGGCAGTGATTGTCCAATATTCTTAGTATTAAGCATTTATTGTTCAAAAGAGGTGTGCCGGTGCATATAGAATCTTGCGATGTGCTAATTTTATCCGCCAGTTACGGTGGCGGTCATAATCAAGTTGCCCGTTCGCTCACCCAAGCTCTTCAAATTCAGGCTCCCGGAATTAAAATTATTACGGTTGATTATAGTGACTTGTTGGTGCCGTTATTCAACCGGTTGACCCAATTTGGTTACAAGCAAAGCCTAAGACATTTTCCGGTCGGTTATGCTTTATATTACCAAGCTACCGGCAAAATTTCCCCGGATTCATTTTGGCAAAAAAGTTTAAATCGCATGGGATACAGCGAACTGATTATGATGGTAAATCGCCTGCGACCGAAGGCGATTATTGCTACGTTTCCGTTACCGGCCGGGGTATTGTCGGAAATGAAAAGCACCGGCCATTTAAATGTGCCCAATATTACGGTAATTACGGATATTAGTGTTCATAGTCAGTGGATTCATCCGTATACCGACATGTATTTGGTTGGTTCCGATGAGGTGAGGGCCGGTCTCGTTTCCCGGGGAATTAGCCCGGAAAAGATTGTGGTAACCGGTATTCCGATTTTACCGTATTTTCAGAGACTATATGACGGGCGGCAGATTCGGAAGGAGTTTGGATTGCGTCCCGACACGAAGGTTATCTTATTTATGGGTGGCCGGGAAGGTGTTTTTGGCACAACCAATTTTCATGATTTGTTACAAACGATCCGGACGCCGGCCGAGGCGGTGGTACTTACCGGTTCCAACCGGGAATTGTATGAAAAATTAAAGACTGTTAATTTACATTATCCGGAGATTAAACTCTGCCCTTATGTGGAAAACATCGCCGGTCTGATGGAAGTGGCCGATGTCTTGGTTACCAAAGCCGGGGGGATTTCCGTTTCGGAGGCTTTAGCGAAAGGATTGCCGATGATTATTTACCGGCCCAGCCCGGGACAGGAGGAAGCCAATGCCGCTTATCTGCGGCGCCATCATGCGGCCATCATCGCCAAGGGAGAACGGCGTTTGCGGCTGATTATCCAGCGTTTTATCGATGATGGATCATTTCAAAACTTATTTCACTTAAATTGCTTAAAATTAGGTAGGCCGGATTCAGCTGATCAGAGCGCCCAACTGATCCTCAAAATGATTCAACCGGGCAACAACGTTTTTTATAGTAAGGATACAAGGAGAGAGGCCCGTGTTGGAAATACGCCAAATTAAGATTGAACAAGGGATTTTTTGGGGTTTTCTGGTTGTGGTGGCATTGGTGGAATTTGTTAAAATGGGATTAATCATGATGTTATTGCCCAGTATGTTTGTAGGGTTGGATTATTCTCGCATTATGCTGGGATGGGTGATGTCGGCTAATTTATTGGCCGATAATTTATTTAAAAGCGCCACCGGTTGGTTTGTGGACCGGAAAGGACCGTGGCTGGTTTTAATATTGGGTTGCTTAACCGTTGGCGTCGGCCTCTGCGTTTTAAGCTTGGGGATGCGCAGGCATTTGTGGTTGGTCATTA
>JASFQO010000301.1:0-4366 GCA_050115405.1 Bacillota bacterium | reverse complement strand
TCTTTCCGCACTTTGCCAACTTTATGAGCCGTTATAATGAAAAAAACGTCGTCAGGGGCCGTCTGTTCGACAATAACGCCGGGACCGGAAAGTATGTTTGGGAGAAGGAAACCTTGATTGACTTGACTTTTCCGCAGGTGCTCGACAGGATGGTCGATGAATTTCCGGACCAGTACGCCTTTCGTTATACTACCCTCGATTACACCAGGACCTATGCGGAGTTCCGGGACGATGTCGATACGTTCGCCCGCGCTTTGATCGCCTTGGGGGTCAAACCCGGCGACCATGTGGCAATCTGGGCCACCAATGTTCCCCAGTGGTATATTACTTTTTGGGCGACCACCAAGATCGGCGCGGTGCTGGTCACGGTGAACACGGCCTATAAGATTTATGAGGCGGAGTACTTGCTGCGCCAGTCGGATACCCATACGCTGGTGATGATCGACGGGTATAAGGATTCCAACTATGTCGCTATTATCAAAGAACTCTGCCCCGAGCTGGAAACGGCCGCAGCCGGAAAACCGTTGCACCTGAAACGCTTGCCGTTCTTGCGTAACATCATTACCGCCGATTCCCGGCAGCCGGGCTGTCTGACCTGGGATGAGGCCATGGCGTTGTCCGACCGGGTCCCGGTTGAGGAAGTCTTCCGCCGGGCATTGGCCCTCAACCGGCATGATGTCTGTAATATGCAGTACACGTCGGGGACTACCGGCTTTCCCAAGGGCGTGATGCTCACCCACTACAACGTCGTCAATAACGGCAAAAATATCGGTGATTGTATGGATTTGTCCACCGCCGACCGAATGATGATTCAGGTGCCGATGTTTCATTGCTTCGGGATGGTGTTGGCAATGACGGCCGCGATGACGCATGGCGCGACTCTGGCGCCGTTGCCGTATTTTTCACCCAAAAAGTCGCTGGCCTGTATCAATCTGGAGAAGATTACCTGCTTTCATGGGGTACCGACGATGTTTATCGCCATGTTGGAACATGAAGACTTTCCCAAGACCGACTTTTCCTACATGCGGACCGGGATTATGGCCGGCAGCCCTTGTCCGATCAAAGTGATGCAGGATGTGGTCAACAAAATGAACATGACCCAGATTAGTATTGTCTATGGACAGACCGAGGCTTCACCGGGTTGCACGCAAAGCCGGGTGGACGACCCGCTGGAAGTACGGGTTCATACGGTGGGCCGCGCCTTGCCCGGGGTGGAGTGTAAGATCGTCGACCCGGTTACCGGAGCGGATTTGCCCGACAATGTCGACGGCGAGTTTGTGGCGCGCGGCTATAATATTATGAAAGGGTATTACAAAATGCCCGAGGCGACGGCGGCGGTTATTGACGCCAGCGGCTGGCTGCACACGGGTGATTTGGCCCGGCGCACTCCGGAGGGCAACTATAAAATTACCGGACGGATCAAGGATATGATCATCCGGGGCGGTGAGAATATCTACCCCAAGGAGATTGAGGATTTTATCTATACTCATCCTCAAGTAAAGGACGTTCAGGTCATCGGCGTCCCTGACAAACAATATGGCGAGGAGATTATGGCCTGTGTGATCCTGAAAGGCGGGGCGGTCCTGACTGCCGATGCGCTCAAGGAATATGTTCGTTCCCACATGGCAAAACATAAAACGCCGCGTTACGTTGATTTTGTGACGGAGTTTCCGATGAACGCCGCCGGGAAGATTTTAAAATACAAAATGCGCGAACAGGCGGTGGAAAAGTTCGGCCTCGAGGCGGACAGCAGGATTGCGACCGCGTAATTGAAGAAAAGTCAAACACAAAACAGTTATGGGGATATGGTGGTAATGAGCATTGAAGCCTATGAACGTAAATTATTTGCAAGCGAGATTTATTTCAAACTAAAAGAGGCGGAGCTGGAGGCAAAGAATACAAGTGTGCGTTATTCACATGAAGCGGTATTCGCGGAGTTAAGAAGAAATTTGGCTGATAAATAATTCCAATATGGAAACATTTTTCCGGGCAAAACGTTTAGAAACAGTAGGTATCGCGAATGAGGTGTCGGCCATGGGAAAATGTTGGATTTGGGCGACGGGAATCATTATACTCGCCAGTGGTTTGGTTATGGGAGAAGAATTTCGGAACAAAATTTTTTCTCAGGCGCAATTTCTCTATCACCTGGGCAACCGCGGCCTTAACAATTTGGTCACGGGGATGACGGGCGATCCCGAGTGTAATCTGCCGATCCCGCGAATTTATGTTAATCATGATGAAGATAGCGACGGCATCTGGGACGCCGATGACTTGGTCGCAGGGGCGCGGCGTGACGCGGCGCGCCGACCCCGCTATAAAGACGCCTATTACCGGGGCGGCTATCCCCCGGATAACGAAGGTGTCTGCACCGATGTCATTTGGCGGGCTTTCCGGGAGGCCGGTTATAATCTGAAAGCAATGGTGGACCGGGATATTCAAGCGAATCGCCGGGAATACCCGCGAGTGGACCGACCGGACCCTAATATTGATTTTCGCCGGGTGCTTAATTTGCATGTTTTTATGCGCCGCCATGCCCGAGCGCTGACTTGCCGACTTATCCCGAACAACATTGCCAACCTACAAGAATGGCAAGGCGGGGATATTGTGATCTTTGGTTCACCTTATAATCATATTGCAATAGTGTCGGATCGCCGTCGTCAGGATGGCGTCCCATTGATTATCCATAACCGTAGTCCCTATACGATGGAAGAAGACGCGCTGCTGTATTGGCATCACCAGGTGTCGCCCATTATCGGGCATTACCGGTGGGAGAAGAAGCCGGCTTTATGAGTATTTCCAGTTGGGCGCGGCGGATAGTATTAAACATATCGGTACATCAGCCAAAAGTGGCAGAAAGAGCCCAGTAATACCAAGACGTGAAAGATTTCGTGAAACCCGAATACCGGCGGCCAGGGGTCGGGTTTTTTCATGCCGTAAATGACCGAACCGCCGGTGTAAAACAACCCGCCTGCCAATAACCAGCCCAATCCGGCCGGCGGGACCTTTTGGGCCAACGGCCAGATGGCGATTACCACCAACCAGCCCATAACGGTGTAAATACCCGTACTCAGCCAGCGCGGCGCATCAAACCAAATGAATTTAAAACCGATCCCCAAAAATGCCAGTCCCCAGATACTGCCGAACATGCTCCAGCCCCACGGCCCCCGTAACGGTACTAAACACAAGGGTGTATAAGTCCCGGCGATTAATAAAAAGATCATACTATGATCGACTTTGCGCAAGACAGCGGTGGTCCGGGTCGGCAAAGGCAACCAGTGGTAGAGCGTGCTGGCGGTATACAAAAGGACCATGGTCGCGCCAAAGATGGCAAACGAGACTACCTGCCAGACATCATCCTTTGCCATCGCTTGATGGACTAACAGAACCAACCCCGCAATGGAGAGCAAAATCCCAATAAAATGAGTTAAACCGCTCATCGGGTCTTTTAATGATTTCCCAATCATCCGGACTACCTCGCCATTTTTTTTCATTCGAAACCTTAATGATCATTTTAAGATTTCTTTCGCGTTGCAAGATGGTTTCCCTGCCACTCTTCGGAATCGTTAACCAAATATCTATGTTAAAGTTCTATTTTAGGATTGATCGGCATAATAATAAATTCGCAAGTTTGAATAATAAAGACATTATTGGAAAAATTAGTATTATTGAAATTCGCCAAAGAATCTGACATTAACTTGGGGTGGATCGTGGAGAACCGCTTGAACGACTTGGATAACGCCCAATGGCTCTATTGGACCAATACGATTTATGAGACCAATTTCCCCCCGGACCAGACCCACCGGTGGCGCAAGGCGCACGGCGCGATGAAACCGCCGGAGTTGATGGCCGAAATTATCACGTTTTTTTCCAAGACGGGCGAATTGATTTTAGATCCGTTCGCCGGAGTGGGCGGGACTTTATTAGGCGCCCGGCTGGCGGGGCGGCAAGCCTTGGGTATGGAGTTGAATCCGGCCTGGGTGCATATTTATCAGGAGTTGAGTGAGCGGTTTATATTGGCGGACGGGGAATTTACGCCGGTGGCGGCGGGCGCGGGGAGCGCCCTTGAAGAGTTTCCCCGAATGTTACCGGGCGATTGTATCCGGCTGATGCGCGATTATCCGGACAGTTCGTTCGCCGCGATCATTACCGATCCGCCTTATGGCTGTCAGCATGGGGCGACCGGGTTTAAACGGGAAACCAATTTCAATATGATCAATCCGACCGCCGGCGACGATTTTGGGAATAGCGCGACCTACGCGGAGTATTTTGGGCGGATGCGCGCCTTCGGGCAGGAGGCCTACCGGATCCTGCAGCCCGGTCGTTATTTGGTGATATTGATTGGCGACCGCTATCACCAGGGGGAATA
>JASFQO010000300.1:0-4373 GCA_050115405.1 Bacillota bacterium | reverse complement strand
CGCCCCGCCGCATCGGTGCCAATACCTGAAAATCCATTTGACTGTACCCGGCTTCCAAGGCGCCACGGACCAGCCCCAAGATAACCTCAACGGCCTGATTAGCTTCATCAATAGGGATGTACTCAAAATCGCCATCCGATTGCAACGGTGGAGTAATTCCCTGACATACCAAATTAGCATACTCCGCGATTTTACTCCTTCCGACCTGCCGGTAATTGAACTTAAGCCGGACAGTCGGGACCAACCCGCTTGCAATCATATCCCGCAGGACTGAGCCCGGACCAACCGATGGAAGTTGATCCACGTCGCCAACAAAGACAACTTGCAGGCCATCATCCACCGCTGCCAACAAGTCGGCCATAAGCTCTATATCAATCATGCTGCTCTCGTCCACGATTAACAGCCCCGGCGCGGTGAGCGGATTATCGTAGCCATGCTCAAATCCATTTATGATAGGACTGTACCGCAACAATCGATGGATGGTCTTGGCGTCTTGTTTGGTCGCTTCGCTCATCCGTTTGGCCGCCCTACCGGTTGGGGCTGCCAGATAAAGTGGGTTAGGCGGTTTAATGCGCCGGTAAAGGTCGCAAATCGCATTAATCACCGTGGTTTTACCAACGCCGGGACCTCCGGTAATCACTGAAATGTTATTAGACAATGCTGATTTAACCGCTTCTTTTTGCTCCGGCGCATATTCAATACTATCCCGGCTTTCGATATCCGCGATCATGGCGTCGATGTCGATGGAATCAGGCATTTTTACCGGGGCGGCGATTAATCGTTTAATTGTTTCGGCAACCGCGCACTCGGCAATATACAGCCTTTTGGAATAAACCGCGTCACCTTCCCGGACACACCGGCCATCACTAATTAGTTTGCCATTGGCACGCGCCACATTCGGGATTCCCACGCCGGAAGCCTCAATCAAGCCGTTTTTGCCAATCAGCTTTCGGACGATATCGGCTGGCTCCAGATACACGTGGCCTTCGCTCCCGGACTCGGCCAGCAAATAGCTTAGCGCCGCCTCCACTCGGTAAGGGCTATTTGGCGCAATCCCTACTGTTTGGGCAATGGCATCCGCCTTTTTAAACCCAACGCCCCAAAGCTCATCCGACAAAAGATAAGGATTTTCCTTGACGATTTGGACGCTATCCTGCCCATATTTACCCATAATCCGGGCAACCATTCCCTGGCCGATTCCTTCCCGGCAAATCAACCCGGCCAGTTCCGCCTGGACCGAATTTTTGGCAAGGTCTTCCGCAATTTCTTGGCGTTGAACTTCTGTGAGAAAGTCTAAAGTGTCTAATAGTTCTGGAAACTCTTTAATCCGGGTCAAGCAATCTTCCCCTAACTTCTCAACAATCTTTTTTGCTTTTACCATACCAACACCAGCAGTGATGGTCGATATGTACCGGGCCACCCCGGCAGTACCGGTCGGGAGAACTAACTCTGAGGATTCAAATTTGAACTGCCGCCCATACTTTGGATGGTCAACATAGGCGCCGGTAAACTTATAGCGGTCGCCTTCGCGGATGCTGGACACGCTTCCGGATAACTTAATCGGTTCCGGCTCCCCAATATCGACGGCCAAAACGCAATATCCAGTTTCAACGTTGTAGAAAATACGTCGGGTCACGGTCCCTTCGACGGTTTCTAATTGTTTGCCTACTTCGGCAGATTGTTTTTTTGTCTTTCTAGCTGCGGATGCAGTCATTTGGGCCACCCCCTTTTTAAACTTTTTTGAAACTTTTGAAATGTTTTTTGGAACTTTGGGAAACTTTTATAGAAGTTTTAGAAGTTTTAGAAGGTTTAAAAGTTTCCCAAAGTTTATTTTTTGCGCTCATCGCGTCGAACCGGTTCTCAAACTCAGACGCATTGAACAGCTTTCAATATCTTTGCATAATATCAAGGTTGATTCAGCTTTCTCACAAACCTTGCACACGCCATTTTTACCGAGGAATGGGCATACTTTCATCTGCGGCTTCCAAGCCCCGCAACGCCATTTACCGGTCTTATCGATTTTGCAATCATGAAAACAGTTATTGCAGCTTTTGCCGTCCATTGTTACATTGCACCTCTCGTGTTACAAATCTCCCGCTCAAACTCCGCCCACTGTCCTGTGTGATTCGGCCCAATCGTCAGCCGGTACTTATCGGTTACGATACAAGACGGTATCAGCCATACCTTAGCCGGATCTTTATCCCGCCGGCAACGGTACCCAACGCACAGGAAGTAGTCACAACCGTTATGAGTATGTTTAAGCAGAAATTCAAAGTATTTCCCGTGCTTTTTCTGATAAAGTTTACTGGCCTTTACATTGATCCGCGCCCCATCCAAATCAAGGTCATAAGGAGCATTGCGGTTGATATTGGTCATAAGCCTGGCGGTGGGGAAAAGGTATTTATGCGCCCATAGTTCCCACTTTCGGCCTATCCAGGTGTTGTTAATCATGATTCAACATCAATCCCGTGCTCTTTCAAGGCCAACTTCCAATATTCGCGGACATCCTCGCTACAATGTGCCATCGCATCCGCCCATGTAGGCCAGCGGCCATGTTGACTATAAAATTTATATTGATAATAAAGACTTTGAGCATTATGTGGGGCGCCAGGTTCATGTTTTACTGCGCATTCCTGGCATACATCCAGAGCACAGGGCATTAAGTTAAATCCACCTGGTAATGGGGTCATTCCATTAATATTCATACCCTCACCCCCAACGCTTCCCTAGCCTTGGCAATCCGTTTCAGGGCTTCCATCTTTACATCTGCCGGAATGTTTTCACGGAGTGAAATATCTTCGACTAATTCCTCCTCTGTTAGGAGTTTAAAATCACCTTCCGATGCCAACATCGAAATAAATTCATCCATCATTTCATTTTTAGCTTGCTCCGCTTCAATATGCTCCCGGCTTAAAACTTTTTCGCCCGGCATTGCGCTTTCGAGTGGTACCAGTCGGATATCGATACTCCGGTCTTCATTAACCTCAATTACTGCCACCTGTACAGTCCGGTTGATCTCCTCCTCGGTCGCCTTCACCCGAGCCAGTGCGCCGGGGTTAATTATAAAAGTGTGTTTATCGTTGTTAATGCGCTGCACTCCGATCCCCGTGTGATAGTCGCCAACACAGAGGACATCGGCGGATGTTTTAATATCTGATACCAAGGTGTAACGGTCATAAATCGGACGCTCAGTCAATACAGTGCCATGAGCTAGATGAATGATAATAGGATTTTGGTTAAAATTGATTCCTGGAAAATTATCATAATTTGGCTCGTAATAGTCATCCGTCACATCAGCTTCATGGTCATAATCACGGCCCGAAATAACTACCGGAAGGTTCGGAGTAAGCATAAATCCTCTTGGGTAATCTGAAACGTTCTGAACAACCCCAAATCCGTCGAATATCCCATAAGGTGTCCGCCGCAAGCTCTCCGGGTTGTGCCCCCATTCGTCATGTTGACCGGCTATTGCATAAATTGGGCAAGGCGCCTGCAATAAGATTTTACCCAGCGTCCGAATCGCGTCATTTCCCACTCCTGGAGTGTCCACGATATCCCCGGCAATTAGGATACCGTCAGCATGAAGCGTCCGGGCCGTTTCAAAAATTTCAAACAGCTTAGCGCCGATTGCTTCTGGGTAAATGTCTGTCCGGCCTCGGGGATTAGTGAGCTTAAAATGGATGTCATTGGTTTGGATAAACGTTAACTTTTTCATACTTGTATCACCTCGCTAATCCCATTAGTCTGACTCACCCGGTAACTGACATTCGCGCAATCGGCTAAAATATCGTGGTGTGTAATAATTAACCCCTGTCGCCCAGTCTTGGCTAAATACTTTTTGAAAAACTCGGCCAAATTGGGCAAATACTCCTTAGACACCATCTTCCCTGGCTCATCCAGGGCAAATAACCCGCCTGGTTTCGGCCTGGACAATTCCAGCAGAGCCGCTCGGAGCGCCAGACTAACCACATCGGTAACCCCGCCTCCGTTGCCGTCCTCCGGCTCGGTCTGCACCATCACATCACCACACGGGCTATTAATCTTCCAGCGGGCATTCGGCTTCCCGTCGCTGCCAAACCACATTTCAATTTCGAATGAGATGTCATCTCGCAAAAGAATCGCCTGTAAAGCCGATGTGACCGTTCCCTGTATTCGCTGTTTCAATTGCTCCCGGGCAAACTCTGACATTTGCCCAAAGAGGATTTTGAGCCGCTGCCAAACCTCGATATCTCGCTGGGCCTGGTTTAACTCTGTGGTCTTATCGTTAAGCTGCTTTTGGAGTAGTTCAAGTTTCCCGGAATCCATTTGATATTTGGTTTTAAGTTGGGCTAAATTGGCTTCGATTGTTGCTAATGACATCCCAATCACCCTTT
>JASFQO010000299.1:0-4403 GCA_050115405.1 Bacillota bacterium | reverse complement strand
CCCTTCTATGATTTGCCGGAAGGGGATATCTCCAAAGAACATCCCAATATGTATTGGCCTTTTGGCCAGCATATCCTGGAACCGGCTCAACTGGTGAAAGAGCATCCTAATTTATATGCGATTTTTCTTACCCATCACGGATGTGGCCCGGATTCGGTATTTTCCCATTATTTTCGAGAAGTAATGGCCGGAAAACCATATTTACAGATTGAGGTCGACGAACACTCCTCCGGGGTCGGGGTGATTACCCGGGTCGAAGCTTTTGTAAATAGCTTGAATCCAATAAAAGTTCAAAAAGCGGAAAATATAGCGACGTATGAGGAACGGATCAAGCATCAACCGGTCAATATCAAGCAGGGATTGGCTGAATTGAAAGAGGGAACTACGCTTTACTTACCCTATTTGTATCCTTATACGGAGATTTTGAAAGAGGTCTTCGTCAGCCAAGGAATCAACGTGAAGGTCTTAGCGCAGACGAGTAACGTTTCGATTGATATCGGCCGAAAATTCACGATAACGGAGGAATATTTTTCACTGACCGCTTTGTTGGGAGATGTTTTCCACGGGTTGCAGGCGTTGCAACCGGATAAGGAGCGGATCGCCTTTTGGATTCCCCAATCCGAGGGCGCGGAAGCGGACGGGCAATATCATCGGTTATTGCGGACGAAATTGGATGAAGAAGGTTTTGCGGATGTCGATATTGTCGCTCCGTTTATCGAAGATCTGTTCTGCCGGGATGAAGCCGCCGGCGAAGCTATTTTCTTATCTTTGTTGGCGGGCGATCTGGTCCGGATTGCCCCTCCGCGACGGAGAAATCACTATTTGCAAAAAATACTTGATCTCGTGAAAACGAACCGGCTGGAGATTGATTCTTTAAAAGAAATAGCCGGAGCCATCACGGAAGAACTGGCAACTTTAAAGGCTAAGAAAAGGATCCTGGCTATCGGTGAATCCTTGATTCTTTTCAATGACATGTTGAATAATTTCACCTTCGCCAAAATGGAGGATGAAGGGTACCGGGTAATCTATGCGTCACTGTGCGAGTCGTTCTGGATGATCTGGAGAGATTATCTGGGCCAAAATCCGTCGCAAAGCACGGAACGGTTACGTGGTAAGTTGGCTGAATATCGGAAAGATATCCGGGAGATCTCGGAATGCTTGGCGGAGGAGAGCCCGTTTGAACTGGATTTGGAGAATTTGGTTACCGAAGCCGCTAACTCCATCGGTTATTATAACGGCGCCAATGGAAGGTATCGGGCGGCTAAATTGTTGGGCGATTTGCAGAGGAGGATTGACGGGATTGTTACTGTGGCCTCGATGTATGAAAATACGGGTATTGTTCTGAATGTGTTGCGGAAAAGATTCGCCGCCGGCAGGCCGAAACCGCTTCTCCATTTAACCTTTGACGGCAACAACAATGAAAATGATCAGACCAAAATCCAATCGTTTTTGTATTATCTCTAAAAAGTATTTTAAGCAACGAGTTGAGTAAAGAGTATACCCGTTTGAAACGCGTTTACTCTTTACTTTTTTACATTGATAAACCAATTTTCCCGCATGGGCAATGATGGAAATGTCAAGCTTCTGCCCGCGATAAATGTAGCTGTTGTTATTCGTCACTTGACCCTTTGTTAAAATTTTTCATGCTTCAGGTCTGCAGGTGATCTTCCAAACTTTTCTTCTCCGGATAAACTGTTATAAAAAGCAATAGCCATGTAATAAAGAGGGACTTTGCTAAGATTGCGGGGATCATAGCCTGTATACTCTGATAGTTTTCTTAGCTTATACTGGATTGTGTTCTTGTGGAGATACAGTCGTTGGGCGCACCGAGCAATGGAACCATTGCACTCAAAATAAACATTTAAAATGGAAATCCACTGCTCGATTTCCTCATCGGTGCAGTCTCGGAAAATTTTATGTATGAACTCTGTTTTCAGTGTGTTGGGTATTTCATCGACAAGAATTTCAATGTTAAGATCACTATAAAAACGGATGGCTCCTTCCCCGGCAGAAATGGCGTTCCTTAAGGCTTTCTCCGCCCGACGATAAGTATGGTATATCCTATGATAGTCTACAGGGATACTGTCAATACCGATGGCCGGTCGGAAGAAGCAGCCGCGCTCTACTTCCTCACATATGTGCTCAGCCAACCGCCGTAATTGTGCTTCAGACCGTTGAGTGATAATACAGGCTATCTTAGACACTGACTTATAATAGACATTATCGCTTTCACTTCGGATTATGCGGTAAATAATCTCCTCTACCAATTGAGACATCTTTTGATTTGCAACCAAATCAAAACTATGATTGTGACTATTAACCGCGACGATCATTATTTGCCTCGGCAGGGTTATATTGATACCCAGCAACATGCCTCGTTCGGCAAACTCTTCATTGATGTTCTTGGAGTCTTCAAAAAGCCATTCCTCAATAAAGCCATTGCGGATATCGGCATGAATACGCTGTTGGTTCTTGATATAAGTATCCAATAACAAAATTTCTGTCATCTTTTTAATGATCTGTCCGTATTTCCCCACCTCTTCCCATTTGCCGGTGACGCCGATGACCCCGACAATATTCCCCTCAAAGAGTATGGGTAGATTGATACCTTGCTTTGTTCCTTCATATTGTTCATCGGTGGAAATGATGAGTTCGTTTAAACTGTTCTGGACAAGCATATTAGCGCCTGCGTGATAGGTGCCCAGACGGGCTTTATCAGTACTAGCAATGATAATGCCTTTATCGTCCATCATATTTACGTCGTGGTTTATAATGCTACTGATTTCAGTAACAATCTGCATAGCGCTTGTTTTGGAAATCTGCATGGCAGTCCTCCCTACAAATTCAGCGGCAGGTAGTTGAAGGCGTTGATATATCAAAACAAAAAAAGGCAAAAAATCTTTCCGCTCATCCTTCCGGAATCACAAAGTATTTGCTTGATGACCATTTGTGCCCAATGCCAATTTTAATATTACCTTGATTCCCTTAAAAAATACCTACAGCAGTTTTCTATGAAGATTTACTATGGAGACCGGTTAAAGGGATTATCGGTTTGTCCTGGTGTTTTAAAACCAGAAAGCTTGGCGTCACTTCTGTTGAAGTCGTTCGTGCGTCATTGCAGGAGGAAATCCTTTGGAATTTCCGCAAACTCAGTTCTTTGAAATTAGCTCTTTTGCATCAACGAGAATCTTTTGTATTTATACGAAAAAGGCGCTTCGTAACTTCATAGTTTTTTCAACTCTCAAGTTAAAACATATTAAGAATGGTAACAATTTAAAATTTCAGTTTAAAAAAAAGAGAGCGAAAGCCCTCTTTTAGATATCGTTAGTACTAATGACAAATGCATCTATTTCACAATATTTATTGGGTTGCCCGAAATAAACGCCTCCAAATTGGCTATCGCTATATCCATTAATCGCTTCCGCGATTCCTTGGGAGCCCAAGCAATATGCGGGGTCAAGAAACAGTTTTTGGCCTGTAAGAGCGGATTGTCCATTTTAATCGGTTCGGTTGAAACAACATCTACTCCGGCAGCATAAACCTTTCCGCTGTTGAGCGCATCCCGGAGATCCTCCTCAACCACTAACGGTCCGCGAGAGGTATTGATAATGATTACGCCATCTTTCATTTTGGAAATATTTTCTTTGTTAATAATACCTTGTGTTTCCGGAAACAAGGGGCAATGTAATGAAATTACATCGGACTTTCCGAGCACCTCATCCAAATCTTCATATCGGCAATTTTCGCTTTTAAGTTCTACATTTCGCAAGGAATCAAATGCCAAAACATTCATACCGAGAGCTTGAGCAATTTTCGCGGTATTCTGACCAATACGTCCGAAACCAATAATTCCCATTGTCTTGCCTGCCAATTCGATAAGAGGATAATTCCAAAAACACCAATCGGCGTTATTGGTCCAGTCTCCGCGATGTACCGCGTCGTTGTGTTCTCCCACATGGTGACAAATCTCCAACAATAAGGCAAAAACCATCTGTGCCACGGCAGTTGTCCCATAAGTAGGAATGTTGGTAACAAGAATTCCTTTCTCCTGCGTAGCTTTTATATCAACGATATTATAACCAGTTGCAAACACCCCTATATATTTGATCCCAGGACAAAATGTCAACGTCTCTCTGCTGAGCGGCGTTTTATTTGTGCAGACAATTTCAGCGTCACCGATCCGCTCTATTACCTTATCCTTTGGAGTGCGATCATAGACCGTCAGCTCCCCGAGTCTTTCAAAGCCATCCCAGCTAAGATCGCCAGGGTTCTCCGTATAGCCATCTAATATAACGATCTTCATGTTAAATATACCTCTTTGTTTGCATCATGTATTGCTTCATGCATAGATTATTAAATCAAGCTATTTATTTTTTGCAACAATAACCAAAAAATGCTCAACG
>JASFQO010000298.1:0-4410 GCA_050115405.1 Bacillota bacterium | reverse complement strand
AATAAAATGATGAATTTTGAATGTGCCTTTTACGGTATGCGAACGCTGCTGTTTGGGGTTCCCATCGCGGGGATTCTTTCGTGGCTGATTTACAAAGTGGTGGTGTTCGAAGAAAAGCTAAATGATTTCGCTTTTGCATTTCCGTGGGGTAGTATAATAATCAGCGTGCTGGGTGTATTCTTTGTCGTTTTCATTACAATGCTGTACGCTACGGACAAGATCAGAAAAGAAAATATCATTGACGCGCTGCGGGATGACATGGATTGATTCAAAACCGATATTGAGGAGAGGTGGTCTGACGCAGTCAACTATGCAATTTGATAACGAAATTTGATTTTATGTAATTATCTTATATTTTAAGGCATTATTTGTAAAATATGATAAAATAGTATCTTCAAAATAATAATTAACACATATTATATAGCAGGAGGTGAGATAAATGGCAACTTTGTTAGATTATCGAACGAGTATACACTCTCCTTTCGAATCATTTCCGGGTGGGCCGTTACCGAATGCTCCAACAACTCTCCTACTTGGAGATATTGGCCTAAACGTTCATAGCGCCACCAATATTCGCGTTAAACTTCAAGGACAGATAGGAGTTCAAGCTGTCTTCCCCTCTTATGTCTTCATTATCATCTACCGTGACGGTACTCAAGTCTATTGGGCCGCTAATTACTTGGACACAGCCACCATAAAACTTCTCGCCGTTAACGCTGCTGATACCGTTACAAGTTCTCCCACAGGGCTGCTCCAATACCGGCTATATGCGTATACCAGCGGTAATGTAGATCTATTTGGCCCTGTGAACTTTGAAGGGTTAGCCGTGATCGATTCATAAATCATTTAATCCAGTTATTTTCATAAATTTCCAAAACCGACATTTTCCAGAAACCTTCTAAGCTGACCTTTTTCAAGTCCTCCAACAGATATAATCAACGTTTTAATTGTTAAATAACACCATATAGGCGATGGAATATTCACCACCGCCTATCCTACCCCCCACCGTTATTCGCCCTTTCCAGTCTTCATCAGCCCCCCATCGCCGCTCTATTGACATCCGGGTGAATAACGCCAACAATATATGTGGCGATAACAGCCGTCCTATACTAGACGGCTGTTTAGTTTTGTTTCCTCTCCACCAGCCCCTTACAGCCCCATACCACGCTATTATTGCGCCAAAACAAACCCCCTTCCCAGTCTCGCAACCAGTTCGGGGTATGTAAATTGGTAACCTTTTATACTTTTAACTTTACTTACTTTTTCATTTTTTTCCAATACTTTTTCATTTCTTTAATACTATATGTCTTTTCGCCATCAATAATTGCGCAAGGAGTGAAGCCAAATTCAGGACGTGAATAGTTATACCAAGCATTTAGCATAGCAGTTTCCAACGTATCGCACGTCGAATCGAATTGTAATCCATTTCTCGGCTTTACTCTATAAATTACTGCCATTTTTTCACCTCACTTCACTAACTTTTAAATGTTTCCGTTCTCCTTATAGAGCGGGTTTATCATTACTTTGCCATCCATACTTTAATGTTTTGCAGCTATATAACAATTATACCATAAATTTACAATTGGTTGGCATATTTTTAAATTAGCGCGAAAAAATCGGAGTTCGGAGGAAAGCACAAAACTTATGTCAGATACCCCTTTCCAAAATCCCCCGACCTGACGGCAAGTTGGTGTTTTTATTAATTTCCTGTTACAAAGCATATTGTTACAGTATGCTAATCTTCTCTAAATACATTTGTCATATTTAACTGGTATTATTTATCTATACTTTTTCTTTTCATTTTTTACTCCCTCCTTTTTTAGATAAGTGAGGTTCCACTGTATAACTCACGTTAAAGCCGAGTAAGCGAGGGCATAATACTCGCTGATGATACAGTAAACCCCCGCCCGGATTGTGGCAGGGGGTAATTTTTTATAAATAAAAAGGAAATTAATTACTTTTATAGAATTATTTAACAATTAAAATTTTGTCATCTTCCTCAAGGTGAATTCCCTGGCTCGTTCCAATATGACGCCGACAAACCCACCAAAGCACAGGCAGCGACCCTTGAAACTCACCGGTAAATACCAAATTCAATATTATTAGGAAAGAGGTGCTGAAAAAGATGAAAAAATTTCTAACCAGTAAAACAATTGGCTTGTTTACCGTCGTCCTATTTGCAATTCTAATAATTCCCAATAGTATGACTCTCTCTGCGACAGATACCGGCTTTTTTTCGGTACTTACCTATAATGTGGCCGGGCTACCGGAACTGCTTTCCGGCAGCAACCCGTCAACCAACACGATTAAGATCAGCTCATTGTTGAATGATTATGATCTTGTTGCCGTCCAGGAGGATTTTGCCTACCACAGCGACCTGCTCGCATATGTAACCCATCCTTATCTTACAGCCACCAGCGGCAATGTGCCCTTTGGCGACGGGCTTAATTTCATTTCCCGGTATAATCTTAGCGATACCGACCGGGAAACCTGGTGGCAACGTTATGGGTTACTGAGCAATGGCAGCGACCAACTGACCCCCAAAGGCTTTATGTACGCCCAAATGGAATTGGGGCCCGGACTTTATGTCGATGTTTATACGCTGCATGCCGACGCGGAGAATGATTCCAATTCTATCGCCGCCCGCTGCAACAATATGCGCCAGATTGCCTCCTATATTAACACCTATTCCAACGGTAATGCGGTGATCGTCCTCGGTGATACCAATTCGCGCTATACCCGCGCCGCGGATAATTTTGAAAGCGCTTTGCTGAACGCCTGCAGTCTAGCCGATCCCTGGATCGAGCTGGTACGCAATGGCAGTGTCCCGGCGGACGGCGCTACGTTAAACAATACCTTCAACCTTAACGGCGCCAATTATGAAGAGATTGATAAAATCTTCTATCGCAGCAGTAAAGCGGTCAAGCTGACACCGCAATCCTACCGCTTGGAAACTACCAAATTCAGGGATGGAGCCGGCAATCAACTATCCGATCATTATCCGGTTGCCGTCACCTTTCAATTTACCAAAGCGACCGACATCACCTTAAGCGAGGCGTTCGGCGGTTCCGGAGGATTTGCTTTCAATTATCTGGCCGACCTGCCAGATTCTCTGCCGGTCAAGTTAACCATGCGTTCCGGCAACCTGGTGAATGCCACCGCCATCACCTATGCGGACGGTCTCGTCATCTCCATTGGCGGCGCCGGCGGCACTGCCGCGTCCCTTACTCTGGAGGATGGCGAGTATCTCAAACAAGTCTCTTTATGCCGCGGGATTACAAGCGGCGCCGGTAATTACCAAATTTTTTACGCCTCCTTTCAAACCAATATAGGCCGAACTTTGGCGGGCGGGACCTCAACCGACGACGCTACTACTTTCACCGCCCCGAACGGTTGGTATATAGCCGGTCTCTTCGGCCGTTCCGGAACTGAAGTCGATAAACTGGGCGTAATCTACAAACCGCTTCCGTAAGCCGCATGTGAAGTGATTCGTTCTAACGTCCCCGCCCTGACTGCGCCGGACACGCGACTGTGAGTGTAAATTTAACGGCAATTTTGGCCCTACTTCCATGCCGCGCTACAGCGCAAAAACGTATGAAAATGAGTTTTACTCGCGTCTCGCGCCTATTTTGATTCTAAAAGTAATCAAACAGCCCCCGCCTCCGGTCCATTTCACGAAGGACAGGCGACGAGGGCTACGCTTTAATGGACTACCCTTTCCAAGATTACTGCGCCATTATCCGGAATGTTCAACCAACTTCCCCGCTGCAAATCGCCCCAGTTTCGGAATTCTTGCTCCCACTCCACCTGAAAATCAGGATAAGTGGAATTCCAAATTTCCCGGTAAGCCCCGTCGGCCAGATTCATGATCCCGAGATTTTGCGTAACTTGCCTATCGCCAAAATTCAAAACAACAAAATAATCCTTAGCCTCGCCCCGGGAAAAAGCAATGACCGGACCATCCACATAATGCACGTCAATGGGGGAAGGGCCTTGAATCCTGGTATTTCCGCGCCGCAGTTCAAACATTTTTTGCCACCAAAGGCGGACTCTTTGCCGATTCAGGTCGTTTTCATAATCGTCTAAAGGCAACGTTTCTGGGGTATCCTTGGAAAACTGGCTGCTTTCCCCCGATTCCTCTCCCATAAAAAACATGGGAATTCCCCGCGACAGCAAAGTGGCGGTCGCGGCGACTTTATTAATTCGCAAACCCCGATTGCAACATCCGGGGGTCATTGTTAACCGGTCGTTAACATTACCAACCTCATCATGACTTGTACAATAATTCGTCACGTTGTACCACTGTTGACACCGGGTGTGACTATACTTCAAAGCGTCGGCAAAGCGGCTCATTTCCTGATCCCCCTGACAAATATCAATCAAACGGTCATGAAAGTCATCGCACCATTG
>JASFQO010000297.1:0-4414 GCA_050115405.1 Bacillota bacterium | reverse complement strand
ATCCCAAAACCACGCATCGACAAAGGAAGCATCGCCTGAATCGCCTCGGAAAAAACCGCCATATTGCCGCATAAAATAATGTTATCCTTTTTAATGTCGGGATCGTCCCTAAAAAGCTGACGGGCCTCATGTTTAATAAATTTTAAGAAGCCTTGATAGCCGGCGGTGTCAATCCACGGCGCCCGAAAAGTCATCCGTACGTCCGAATAATCGTCCGCAACATAATCAAACAGGGTCTTGCTACCCCCGCCGGTTTCAAACAACAACAATTCTTGCGCGATGGCATTGCGATGGTCCGGAATCGCATAAAATTGCTGTTTCCCTTCATTGATCGCTTGATGCACTTCTTTAACCATTGTCGGCAGGGAAGTCACCGAAGAGATAAATGGTTGACCGTCTTTGCGGAAACTTTTCGCCTTCTTTTCCAACGCCTCGACCTTTTTTAAAACGGCCGGCTCCTTAAACTTTCCTTCCCGTCCGGTATTGATCATCAGTTCCAGCCCCACGCTCCCGTTAAGATAACCGTCCAGTTTTTGGGTCGCCGCCACCACCGGTTCGGTTTTCGCCAGCCAGCTCAATGGGTCGTGGGCCACCTTGACCCGGGCGATATAAAATCCAATTGCCAACGCGCTAAGCGCTACAAAGCCGAGTACTCCAAGGTAGTGTTTAAACCCAAACTCAGCCAGTGATTTGGTTTTGGCAACTAAAAAACCGGAGCCGCCGGCAGCCTTCGGTACATATCCTTGAGGCCGTTTTAAAAACGACAGACCGATAACCACTATGGTCATGGTCAAAAGATAAGCAATTAGCGCGCCTACACCGCCGTAGATCCCTAAATCTCTGATTGTCGCGATATCTTTGTTAATAAAAGAGAAGAGTCCGGCCATCGTGGTGATACTGGTATAAAAACAAGGCACGGCGCAACTCTTAACCGTAGCGATCAAGGCCGGCCGCGTCGCTTCAAATTGCCACCGGCCTAAAAAAACCGTAATAATATGAATTGAATCGCCAATCCCCACCGCAATTAAAAAAGGAATCAAAGCATTAGTTACCGTGCTAATGGGCGCTTGAAACAGCGCTTGTAACGTCAAGACCGTCAATAATGTCAAGACAATCGTCACAAAAGGAATGCCGACAATGGCGGGCTTTTTAAATAGCAAAAACAAAATAATTCCAATCGTCAGCAAGGTCAGGCCGACAAACTTACCAAAGTCTTTAGCCAGCGCGCCGTCCAATACCTTCATAATCGCCGGCGAACCCGCTACTAAAACTGCAAAGTTCCTGGAATTATATTTTCGGGCCACCTTTTCGATCGCCGCCACCACTGCGATGTTTTCCAAATCGGTAATCGGGTCGGTTTCAACCACTAACGTCGTAAAAGTGCCCTCCTGATTAATTAAGGTATTGCGATAAGCCTGGTTGCTCAACACCAGCCTTCGCAAATTTGTCAAATCAGCTTTGGTTTTGGGGAAATCCTCCAATAAATCATGCACCAAAATTTCATCGTCTCTTCCTTCGGTAAGCCGGGCATTGATTAGACTGGTAACTTCAGTAATCTTTCCGGAACAATTTTCCAAATCTTCATGCAAAACTTTTAATTTCTTTAAAAAAGGAATGGTAAAGATCTGCTTTGATTCAATCCCGACAACAGTCACCTCGTCCCGGCCGTACTTTTGCTTAAACAGGTCGCTGTTTTTTTTAATCGCGCTCTCCTTGCCGAATACCGAAACAAATGAAACATCTTGCTTGATTCGCGGCAAATAGATTCCGGCCAAACCGAGAATAACCGCCAATTCCACAATCAGGACGACCAAACGGTTTTTGATAATAAATTCGGCATATTTACCCAACCAATCACTCAACCGGCGCTTGTCGACACAATTCATTACCATTCCTCCGTAAGCTTTTTAATATAAATCTTCCATTTCAAATTGGGGAAAACAATCATGGATCTCCGTAAGGTCTTTCGCGATCCCGACGCACAAAGGCTTACCCTCTTTACGCTGCAAAGCGGCTAATATATGCTGAATATAATTGTAATTATCGCTAAAAGCGACAATCCCGACCGACTGGATCAGCAAACCCACAATTGATACCGGTAAGATATTATTATTGTATAACCCGCGTTTAACACCAATTTTTTCACGCAAGCTTTTCCAGCACTTCAGGGCAAAACGCGCCAACGGCACAATTACCGTTTTATCCTCCGCGTCAATCCTGTCGGTAAAGAAGTCAGCCTTGACGTTATTGAGGCTAACGCTAAAACTTAGCGTTAAATCACTGATTTTTTCAACTGCGCCATCAATTCCAAAGTGAATCTTTTTTTGATAATCATAAAGAACAATTTCCCAATGAATCGCTAAACCGTCACAATATTGCTGATAGTCAATGATTTTTAAATCTTGGCCGTCCGGCACAGCCTGACCGGTCTCAACTTCACCGTATTCCGGCAAGTTCCGTTCCCTGAAATTTTCCAGCAATGATAAAGCGCCGAGTAATACTTCATGGGTATGGACACAATGCAGACGTTCCACGGCGATCAATTGTTTGTTGGCGGAAACAAATTTTTTCCCTTCCAAAGATTGCCGCATCATTTTTTGGAGATATTTATGGCAACAACTGATCCCCTGACTGCCCGCAAATGATTGATCAAGCGTCAGCGACCGTATCGTTAACTCGTCATCCAGCGCCAACGTAATTATCGTCGGCAACGAAACGTCCATCTTTTGCATTCTGGCGATATTACGCTGCCAAGTGACAATTTCATAACCGTCGGCTACTTTAACAATCTTGATCCCCCGAAACCGGGCGGTTGTAAAAGTTTTCCCAAAAGCCGGATAAGGAGCCTTAATCACCCGAGATTTAATCTTCTCCAGCGGCAAACCGTTATCAATTAAAAAAATTTCAGGCGTCATTGCGCTTGTTTCCGCAAACATAATCAAATAGTTTACCGACCGTACTAATTGCAATAATGTCTTCCACTTCCAAATTAATATGAAATTCTTTTTCCACATCCGCCATCAAGCTATATAACGCCAATGAATCCACTCCCAAGTCTTCGGTAAATACCGTTTCGCGCGTAATTTCCGCAACCGGCGCATTAAAACGGCTGCTTAAATAATTCAAATAGTCCGCATATGTTATCTCCAAAATTTTTCACCGTCCCGTATCGGTTTACCCATATATGCCAATTGCTATTGCCCGCCAAATAAAAATAACTCGCTCTCGGGCACGCCCGCTTCGGCCCATTTTTTTAAAATGTTCTTTTGGACTTTCCCCGATAAAATAATTGGCATTTGCGAAATAAAAATAATTTGATCGGGAATCTTATAATTGGCAATTTTCCCTTTGCAATAAGCCACTATTTCGTTTTTCGTAAGCCTGCTTCCGGCTTTGGGAATCACAAAGGCCACCGTCTGTTCCCCGACCACCTCATGATTCTTGCCAACCACCGCCGCGTCCAGCACTAACGGATGCGTTAATAACACTTCTTCGATATCAATGGGATAAATATTAAATCCGCCGCGGATAATCATCTCCTTGCACCGGCCGACAATACTGATATTCCGTTCATCGTAAAACCGGGCGAGATCTCCGGTATAAAGCCACCCGCCGGCATCAATAACCTCTTTGGTTTGATCCGGCTTATGATAATAACCGTCCATCAAATACCCTTTAACCGCCAATTCGCCGACCTCGCCGTGCGGAACATCTTGGCGCCGTTCATCGACGATTCGCGCTGAAACTCCTGGTATCGGGCTTCCTACCGTATTTAACCGGACATCGCGCGAGTCTTTCAGCCTGGTTAAAGTAACCACGCTGGTCGCCTCCACCAAGCCATAAGCGTTTAACAAAGAGCACCCTACCCTTTTTTCAATTTTCGCCGCTAAATTGGAAGAACAAAGCGACCCGGAAACGACTACTTTTTTAAAAGAGGCAAAATTAGCGAAATTAATGGCCCGCGAAGCTAAAAGCAGCGACCACATTGTCGGCTGCGTATGCATTATAGTGTTTTTTCCGGATGAAACCGCTTTTAAAATACTATTCGGGTCGAAAGACGACATAAAATGCATCGCAATTTCACTCACAAAATCAATCATCATTGCCAAAAAGCCTTGCGCCGCATATAACGGAGCAATTGACAACGGAATTTCATCCCGCATTGCCCAAAGCCTTGCGGAATATAAAGAAGTCAAATAAAAATTACGATGCGATAACATCACCCCTTTTGGAACCCCGGTTGTACCGGAGGTATACGACAACATCGCCACGTCGCCGGGAAAAACAGGGGCAAAACCCGGAGCGCCATCCGGTTGAACACTGTTGAGCAAGGACCGTAAGTTTTGCGCATTACCGGCGCGCGTCTCCGTTTCAGTGTCGGTTACTAAAATTACATTTTGTAAAAAATTCGTTT
>JASFQO010000296.1:0-4415 GCA_050115405.1 Bacillota bacterium | reverse complement strand
CGATACCCGCGCAACACTCAATACGGGTGGCTGACTAAGCCTTACCCGGCAAGGACTTTCACCTTGTCAGAAATGCCAAGCTTGCTTGGCGTACGCTATCAATTTATTACTGAAAATCATCTTTAGCCGGTTACCAGGTACCCGAGATTCGACGCCATCCCCCAGACGCGCCGATGGACTTTGCCGGATTGGCTGAGCTGAAAGTCTTCGCATTCGCGTCGTCAAAAGTCGTGCAGTGCAAGGAACGACCGAGGGAGGAGCCGAGACTAATACTCGCTGTATATCGAGCACCGCAGCGACCTAAGAGTCGAGTTTTGAAAACACGCTTTAAGTTTGCAAAAACGATCTCCAGCATTCATCATTCAGTTTAAGTGACGCCGCAATGTGCGGCTTTTCACGGCGCATCAGCCAATCCGACAAATCTCCCACCACCTTTTTCAGCACAGGCGGGTACCTTCGTTATACCTACCTGAATAGACACCAGAGCATTGCCAAACTGAGAGAAAGTGGAGCTAAAACCTTGACTTTTCCAGTATTTAATCATATCATTGATTTATATGTCGGTACGTGTAAATCAAGGTTTAAAGCAGGAGGATTAATAAATGGGGATTATTGTCGCTAAATTTGGCGGTTCATCACTCGCCAATTCCAGCCAATTTAACAAAGTGAAAGCAATTGTCGCCGCTGACCCGAGACGGCGTTATATCGTGCCTTCGGCGCCGGGCAAACGGACCCCGGAGGACCATAAAATCACTGATTTGCTGTATCTGTGTCATGCTCATGCGCAACAAGGCATTCCCTTTGATGATGTTTTTGCGCTGGTTGTCCGGCGTTTTCTGGGAATCGTGCAAGAACTCCGGCTCTCTTTAGACTTAACCGGCCATTTCGAAATGATCAAACAACAAATTGCCGCCGGGGCGTCCGCCGATTATGCCGCCAGCCGGGGGGAATTTTTAAACGGGCTAATTCTTGCGGCTGATCTTGATTTTCCCTTAATCGACCCGGTGGAAATAATTTGTTTTAACAAAGCGGGTCAATTCGATCCCGTTTATACCCAACAAAAAGTCAGTGAACGGCTGCGCAATTTGGAGTACGCCGTAATTCCGGGTTTTTACGGCGCCACTCCCGACGGCAAAATTCAGACTTTCTCCCGGGGCGGATCGGATATCAGCGGGGCGATTGTGGCCCGGGGCGTCCAAGCGGAATTATATGAAAACTGGACTGATGTTTCGGGCTTTTTAATGGCTGACCCCCGGGTGATTGACAATCCCCGGCCCATCGAAACGATCACCTATCGCGAACTGCGGGAATTGGCTTATATGGGGGCCACCGTTTTGCACGAAGAAGCAATCTTCCCGGTCCGCCAAGCCGGGATCCCGATTCGGATCAAAAATACCAACGCTCCCTTTCATCCCGGTACTTTAATTGTCAACGACGCCGCCCCAAACACCGAAAGCGGCGCCCTTACCGGTATTGCCGGTCGCAAAGACTTTACAGTAATTACGGTCGAAAAATCCCTCATGAACGCCGAACTGGGTTTCGGACGGAAACTGTTGGGAATTCTCGAATCAAACCACATCTCCTTCGAACATCTGCCTTCGGGAATTGATGCCTTATCGGTGGTGATTAGCGATTCCCAATTAACCAACAAACTTGACAAAGTTTTGGAAGAAATCGAACAACAATTAAAACCGGATGCGGTTGAGGTTTCTCCCAATATGGCTTTGATTGCCACAGTCGGCCGCGGCATGGCCTATACCCCAGGTATTGCCGCAAAATTGTTTTCGGCCTTGGCCGCCGATGGAGTCAACGTGAAAATGATTGACCAGGGGTCCAGCGAGATCAATATTATCGTCGGGGTGGACACCGACGATTTTCAACGCGCCGTCCAAGCAATATACCGGGCGTTCGTATCCTAAAAACGAAAGGCGGAAGGCGCGGCTAAACCTAATACCATAGCATGATGCCTCATGCCTTTACCCAATGTCATTAAGCTCGGCCACATTAATTACCCAAAACCGCGCTTAACTATCACAAATCATCTTTAGCCGGTTACCCGGTACCCGAAATTCGGCGCCATCACCCAGACGCGCCGATGGATTTTATTCGCGTCGTCAAAAGTCGTACAGTGCTAGGAACGACCGAGGGAGGAGCGGAGATAATACTCGCTGTAAATCGAGCACCGCAGCGACCTAAATAAGAGTCGTTTTTTGAAAATACGCTTTAAGTTTGCAAAAACGATCTCCAGCATTCTTCATTCAGTTTAAGTGACAACGCAATGGGCGGCTTTTCACGGCGCATCAGCCAATCCGGCAAATCCCCCTTACCTCCCTCAAATTTAAAAAATCAGACCAAATTCTCCGCATTTAAGGGAGTTAATTCCGGCAAGGTAAACCGGCCGTCCCGGCGCATCAATTTGCCGTCAAAGTAAATCTCGCCCCCGCCGAATTCCGGACGTTGGATCAAGACCAAATCCCAATGAATTGCCGAACGGTTACCATTATCGGCGTCCTGATAAGATTGTCCGGGGGTAAAATGGAGACTGCCGTTGATTTTTTCATCAAATAAGGTATCTTTCATCGGTTTCAAAATAAACGGATTGACTCCCAAGGCGAATTCTCCAATAAAACGGGCGCCGGGGTCGGTATCCAGGATTTGGTTCATTTTTGCCGTATCCGTACTTTGGGCGGTGACAATCTTCCCATTCATAAAATCAAATTGGATTTGTTCATAAGTTACCCCCTGATAAACCGCGGGAGTATTATAAGTAATTATACCGTTGACCGAGTCTTTGACCGGCGCGGTATAAACTTCACCATCCGGAATATTCATCTTACCGGCGCAGGGAATAGCCGCGATCCCTTTGATGGAAAAAGTGAGATCGGTCCCCGGGCCTTTAATTCGGACTTGATCAGTATGTTCCATCAAACGGCGCAATGGTTCCATCGCCAACTCCATTTTACGGTAATCCAAGGTACAGACATTAAAATAAAAATCTTCAAAAGCCGCAGTACTGGTATTGGCCAGTTGGGCAAATGATGGGGTCGGATAACGCATAATACACCATTTGGTGTGATTCACCCGTTGGTCTAAAACGGGCTTGAGATAATTACTCATATACAACTTTAGTTTTTCTCCCGGAACATCAGCAGTCTCACTGACGTTGGCCGCAGCCCGGATACCAAGATAAGCGTCCATCTGTTTCATCTGGACCAACTCAAACTCCGCCAACCGACTTAAGTGACCGGCGGTAGCTCCCAACATAATCTCGCGTTCCAATTGCTTGTCGCGGACCTGTAAAAACGGAATCCCGCCTACCCGGTAGACCTCCTTAACCACCGCCAAGGCCAAAGGGATTCCATCGTCAATCACTTCAATCAAAATTCGTTCTCCCGGCTGTAAATTGACGGAATAACCGATTAATCCCGTCGCCATTTTGTCTAACCGCGGATCCTGCAAAATACTTCATCCTTTCTACGCTAAAAATCAAATTATCTTTTAACCGCCGATCATCTAGGGATCTCAAAATTATATACAAAATTTACCAATTTAACCCATATTAGGCAATGATGATCGCCAAGTCACCAAAATTTTCTTTTTTTATAATAAATATAATAAAAGATATTGACAAAAACCGTTCCAAATATTACCATATATATTGTAAGTTTGAGCATCTAATTGTCCAATTATTGTCGTATAATTGTCCCGTTTGTTTTTTTGACTTATATTCATCTTATTTTTGGAATATAGTTACAAACCACCCCACTTTTACAAAACTATATTTTCCGGGGAAAGTGGAGAAAATCTGTTTTGGCCGTATTTTAAAACTCAAACCGGATGTTAAGTTTTTTTAAATATACATTCTAACTATGAAGGAGGATTACCGATGGCATTTATTAAATATCAAAAAGAAACTTCAAAAAAAGGTATTTCTTCAAAAACAATCGGAATCAACAGAAAGGGTCGTTTTGCTTTCTACAAACCGGTAGTTGAGAATTACTTAAAAAATTATGAATATGTCGAATTATTTTACGATCCCGAGGCCCATAAAATCGGGATTTTACCAGTTAACGAATCAACCCATGACTCTTTTAAAATTCAAGGTAAAACGACCAAAATGGTCATTGCCAAGAAATTTTTGAATCGTTTTAAAATTGTTATTGAAGACCGTCGTTATGAATTTTCCAATGAAGACGAGATGTTAATTATCAAATTATAAAAATGAGCCAATCTGTTAACCCAAAGATGCGCTAAAATCGCATCTTTATTTTATTGGCGCAACAACGCCTCCCCAACTCGCCAAACATCACCGGCCCCCATAGTTATTACCAAATCCCCCGGTCTAACATTCATTTTTAAATGTTCCAAAATATGTTTGAAATCACCGGGATATCTCACATCGGGGTGGAATTTAG
>JASFQO010000295.1:0-4418 GCA_050115405.1 Bacillota bacterium | reverse complement strand
TTCAAAAATACCGTTAACGCCGCTTTTCTAATCTCACTCTGCCGTTCTTCCTTAGTTTTCCGAATATGCCTCACCTTTTTCTTTTCATCTATTTCGACGTCGACGTCTATAATATATCATGGAGTAGTCCCCATGTCAAATATAATTCCCCGAATTCAATTTTGCCATATCAAAAGATCTTCAACGCCAACTCCTGATAAACCAAGCTTTGCGCACAATCCGGAAAAGCCTCGACCACCGTGCGTCCCATCGATTCGGACGATTGAACAATGGGATCGCGGGGAATTTTGTGGATAACCTCCGTATCAAGCTCCGTAGCCGTCCGGTTTACTAACGCTACTTCATCGGGAACTTCCCGCGAATTTAAAATCAAACCTTTTAACCGAGCATAGCCGCGACTGCGAAACTGTCTGACGGCGGTGGCGATATTAACGGCTGCATACAAAGACATCGCCTCTCCCGAGGTTACAATATAGACATCCTCCGCGTAACCGCCACGTAACGGCATGGCAAATCCGCCGCAGACAACGTCACCTAACACATCATAAAGAACAATGTCCGGCCGATAGGTTTCAAAAGCATGCAACTCCGCCAACTTCTCAAAAGCAGTAATAATCCCCCGTCCGGCGCAACCAATCCCCGGAGTGGGGCCGCCCGCTTCCGCACAAAGTACACCGTTAAAACCGGTAAAAACCAAATCCGCCAAACTAATCCCTTCCGGTTGCTGTTTCATACAGTCCAACACCGTGGGAATCCGGACGCCCCACATCAAATATTTGGTCGAATCGGCTTTCGGATCGCACCCGATCTGCATCACTTTCAAACCCCGTAAAGACAAGGCCGCCGCCAAATTGGCGACCGTAGTCGATTTGCCGATGCCGCCTTTGCCATATACCGCAATTTTCTTCATCAAATAATCCTTCCTTTCTTTGCGTGAGCTTCGCGCCAATGTTCACCCTAACGCTCATGCCTTGCCAGCGCAAAAACGAATGAAAATGAGTTTAATCATGCCACGCACCTCTACCCGGCGCAAATCCGCTCTGCCAATTCCACCGGATAAATAGTGTTGTAAGCCCGCTCCCCGTCGGGTACTGTCACAATTTTCACCCGTACTCCGAAAAACTCCCGCAAATTCGCTTCAGTAATAATCTCGCGCGTCGGACCCCAAAGATATTTGCCACGCTTGCCCAACATCAAAGTATAATCAGCGATGCGGAAGGCGTTTTCCGGGTAATGAGTGTTAATCACACAAGCAATTCCCCGTTGGGCGGCGATTCCTTTCAGCCGCTCCAGCACTACCAATTGATTGCGAAAGTCAAGGTGGGATTCGGGTTCGTCCAAAATGATCAATTGCGGGCAGGAGACCAACGCCCGGGCGATCAAAGCCAACTGCAACTCGCCGCCGCTAATCTGCGAACACCGTTTGTTTTCAAGATGGGTTATCCCCAGCTCCATCAGCATCTCCCGGGCAAACCCGTAATCTTCCCGACTCGGTACGGCAAACATCCCGATATAAGGCGCGCGGCCCATCACCACCATCTCCAGCACGGTATATGGCACGGTAAAACTTTTCGCTTGCGGAACATAACTGACTTTCTTCCAAAACTCCTGCGCCGGAATCCGGGCCACCGGCACATCCTCAAACAAACTACGCCCTTTTTGCCAAGATAATAATCCGACCATACACCGGAGCAAAGTGGTCTTACCCGCCCCGTTCGGTCCCAACACCGTTAAGATCTTTCCGGCCTTCACCTTAAAACTAATCCCGTTTAAAATCCGGGTGGTTTTGTCATAGCCAAAAACCCCTTGTTCCACTGTTAGCATCAACCCCAACCCCCTCCGGTTTTTCTCAGCAAATAAGCGAAAAACGGCGCGCCGACGATGGCGGTCAGGATCGAAAGCGGAATCTCCGCCGCCGTCGCCGTCCGCGCAACCAGGTCGATTAGCACCATATAAGCCCCACCTAGCAGCACTGACGCCGGCAACACCGCGCGATAATCATTTCCCACCAGCATCCGCGCGGCATGCGGCGTTACCAGACCGACCCATCCTACAAAACCACAGGTGGAGACGGTCGCCGCCGTTACCAAGGTGGAAGCGGCAATAAGTAACCACCGTAATCCGACGACATTAATCCCCATACTGCGCGCTTCATCTTCATGAAGCGACAACAGATTAATCCGCCAGCGCAGCAAGAGTAAAACTCCGGTACCGAACAAAATCAACGGCGCCGAGCCGTATAAATCACTGTGGGAAGTCGCCGCAAGGCTTCCCATTAACCAATAAGTGATTGTCGGCAACTTCGTTTCGGGATCGGCAATATACTTAATTAATGAAATCATTGCCTGAAAAAAAGTGGAAACGACCAATCCGGAAAGGATTAACATCAATATTTGCTGTCCTTTCCGCATCCGGCTGATTAAAAAGGTAATTCCAATCGCCCCCATGCCGAAAAGCAAAGCCGTCGTCTGCACCATGACCAGATTACGATCAAACAACAACAACGCCAACGCCGCGCCAAAACCCGCTCCCGATGATACTCCCAATGCGTCCGGGCTGGCCAAAGGATTACCAAAAATTCCTTGAAAAGCCGCCCCGGCGACCGCCAGCGCCGCCCCAACCAGCAGCGCCATAATCACCCGGGGCAAACGAACCTGCATTACTACGGAATAATCAAAGCCTTTCCAAGTTTCTTCAACCGGCAATACCTGCGCCAGCAAGATTTTCAACACCGTCGGCGGCGCTACATTATAGCGGCCAACCGCCAACGCCGCCAAGACACACCCTACCGGAAGCAGTAACAATATCGCCCAAAGCCACCGTTTTTTCCTTCGGGTATGAAGATCCCCGAAGTCATTTAAAAACGACTTCTTCTTCATCTCCTTCACTTTAAGAAGCGTCCCTGGCCGCTTCGCGAGGCGGATTAAGAATCCGCTTAATTTGTTTTTCGTTTAATTGATACTTATAAAACTTTTGATAATAAGTTTTAATCTCTTTTTCAATCGACATCTCTTGAAACTTTTCGGGGTGATTCTTCCGGGCCATCCATTTCAGCATCAACGGCGAGTCGGTACACGGCGGGTACCACCGGTAGATGCCCAAAGGGATCTTATACACCTTCTTCTCTTTAATCGCCCTGATTCTGCTCCAATCCTGCCCTTTAACTTTATTGCCCATTAAATCTTCCGGCATAGTTTCCGAAAAATTAGTAATATAAATGATCTCCGGGTCCCATTGGTAAATTTGCTCCATATTCACTACCGCCATATTTTTCAAGTTCGCCGCGACATTAACCGCTCCGGTAGTATTTAGCCAATAATGTCCAAAATGTCCGGTTCCGGATACAACTATCTGTTTTTCGTTATGCCGGAAAAGAATCATGGCGCGCGGTTTTTTCCCGACCGGGACGCTTTGCAACTTGGAATGAAGCAAATTCAACGCCTGACTGGCATACTTCCTGAAATCCGCCACTTTCGTCTCTTTCCCCAATACTTGCCCCAGCAATTTCATCCAGGCATAAACATTTTCAATTGCGTCGCCGTCCGCCAGCGAAGCGGTCTTAAAGGCGACCGCCGGAATCCCGGACTTCTCCAATTTAACCTGCTCCGGTGTGTTCTCAGCGCGATACAGCACCACGTCCGGCCGCAGTTTCATTAACTCTTCCAAATTGACATCCGTCCCGTTGACAAAGGCGGTCTTCGCTTTAAGAATCTCCGGGGCCATCGTGGCGAAAAGGGAAACTCGCGCCGCGCTTTTGGAAGCGGGCGGGATGCCGACCAACTTGCGGGCCGAACCGTCCACCATCAAAAAAACCGACGGCAACGGCCAGATAGTCGTGACCACCGCCCGCCTAATCTTCGCCGGAAGCTTGACCATCCGCCCGTTCTGATCGACGACCGTCCGTCCCCGGACAGCTTTAGCCCCTAAAACTTCGTTCCCCGGAGTCGGTCCGATTGCTCCTCCGGCCAGCGCCGCCAGTAACACCAACAAAACCAAAGACTTTTTAATCAATTTTTCCATCATTACACCTCTTTCATTTCAATGTTCCGGCCTTTGCCCAATGTCATTAAGCTCGGCTTACATTACACCAAAAAATGCACTTAGTCACGGTAGGACTACGAATTACTTCGCACTTCACGTGCATCGTTACCGATACCCGCGCAACACTCAATACGGGGTGGCTGGCTAAGCCTTACCCGGCAAGGACTTTCACCTTGTCAGAAATGCCAAGCTTGCTTAGCGTACACTATCACAATCATCTTTAGCCGGTTACCCGGTACCCGAGATTCGGCGCCATCACCCAGACGCGCCGATGGATTTTGACGGATTGGCTGAGCTTTCAGTTTCGCATTCGCGTCGTCAAAAGTTGTGCAGTGCTAGGAACGACCGAGGGAGGAGCGGAGATAATACTCGCTGTA
>JASFQO010000294.1:0-4422 GCA_050115405.1 Bacillota bacterium | reverse complement strand
CTGAACTTGATTTAATTCTACAGGAATGTTCACTCGAAAAACGCGAGGTAATTTTAGCTATGTCAAAATTAATAGCAGGAACGCGATTTAATGATTAATCATCAAGCGGCGGGACAGGCTTATCATATAATTTATTTCAACGAAGCAGCTTCTATTTCCTGTATTTAACATAAATTATATTGCAATTCGGGCCGAAACTTCTGAATGGGCATGGCTTTGAGTGAGTGATAAACCATCATACAAGCTCGGAATCACAGGCTTGGTATTGAGGATTCGCGGTGAAGGAAAGCGCCAGCCGGGACGGATGGCCAGTGTCCTGGTTGGCGCTTTTCAAGTAATTGGCAAAACTATAATATGGTTAGTGGGTTCGCGACTTGGACCCGCCCTGAATACTATTCCGGTAGAAAACGCTCAAGTTACTGATTGGTAATCAATTCCGGATAAGATTCAATGTTGCGGCGGCTTTTGCAATTCCAGGATTTTTTCCACTGGCAACTCGGCTGCCTTGGCGACGGTTTCAACCGCAATCCCCATCGCCAAAAGATTTTGGGCCATACGGATCGTTTTTTCTTCAACTTCGCGTTTGCCTTTGAGTATACCTTTTATCTCACCCTTTTTTTCAGCTTCATTAAAATATCTTTTAAAATTTTGCCCCAAATGGGTAATCATTGTTTTAACCCCCTCCGGTTTGGTAGTGTCAAATTCTTTGAGCAATTTTTCCCGCTGCTCCTCGGGGAAATTACGGATCGCAATCTTGTTAATCCATGACCCGAAGATTAGCAGCCTTTGGTCATCAAAATTAAAGACTACTTTTTCTATTTTTTTCATACGCCGTATACATTCGTCAAAATCACTCTGCCGCTCAAGAAAGAAAACTGCCCCGATTAAATTTGCTAATTTTATTAACGATTCCGGCGGATAACGCAAGACATCAATTAAGATATACTTAAAATCAAGTACATATTCGCCGAATTGCTCCCATCCGGCCAAGATTTGTTTAAAACTGCGGCCGGCAGTCCAGGCACCCTTCCCATTGTACAACACCAGTGGTACGATCACCGGCAGCCGCCAACTTTTGCGTCTGGCAATTTTCCGATCAACCCCTTTTACATAATCATACCAAAGCCCCGCCATATATAGGAGCAGACGGTAAGGCATCTGAAAGTCCACGCTGGATTGTAACTCAAGCAATAGATAAAAGATAACCTCCCGATCATTTTCTTTCAATTGATAGATTAAATCCGATTCTTTTTTGACAAATTCAGGTAAAACAAATGATTTGTTAACTAGAATGATTTGATTGCGGTCGAGCTGTTTTACCCAACCCTGATCGACAAAACAGTCGAGCAATTCCAGAAATACATTTCGATATGAGAGTAAATATTTATATCCGGTATCGTGCGGAAACTTAAGCTTATCCTTCATATCATCCTCCTTCATTATAATATAAATTCAAAATGTAGGCAATCATTTAATGATGAGTTGATAAGCCTTTTTCCATATTATACCACAAACATTTGTTTTTGGGAACGCTCGTTCTTGATGATTGCAAAAAAAAATGACGAATAATGCGACGCCGCAAACTGCGCTGCAGTTGTCTAATTTGGAACCGATCAGGTTTAATGGGGTACTGCGGTTTTTAGGGCGGATCGCGAATTAGGAATTTCGGTCGCAGCGGAGACCTTACGGCAGATAGCCAGAGAGATTCTTTTGAATCGGATTGACCGGGGCTGGGCGGACTTTCTGGAACGGGTTGCTGACATTCGGGAGACAATTCATTAAATACCTTTTAACCGTAATGATAAGACAGGTTTTGTGCAGTTTTAGCCAGCCACTTTTAAAATACAACTATTTTGCCGTATAGTTAAAACGGTAACAAATTCCTATTTCACCTGTTTCTTCTCCCTCTTCTTCCAGCGGGAATAAACTTTCGCAATAAAAATATACATTAGGGCATACGCAAGTCATGGCCCCGATTACTGCGTAAGTACTTGCTGAATCATCAGCCCAAATGTTTACCAATCCGAAACTAGCGATCGCAACATTGGGAATGACCCGGTCCGCTTGAAGTTTTAATTGCGTTTCTTCAACCAAGGATGTATAGGACAGCTCGCCGGACAAGTTCCAACCTTGATTCGACTGAAATCCACCGCAAATACGATATCTCTGATAAATTTCATCCCTGTAATCTATCCGGTCCCATAACACATGCAGGTCATCGCTAAAGGAATAGACGCAACCAATGGTTTTTAATCGCGAATAATCCCCGGCGGTCCGGGCCAGTTTTAATCCGAATTTCCGGTGCAAATCATAAACACCCATAATCGTAAACTCTCTTTCGATATTTCCATCAAGCGTCTCATATTTCCCCTGGCTATAATAGATACCCTTTTCGATACCCACAAAGCCTATCGGGGTCGCCATGGATAATCCTGAAATCCCGATCAGCATCATTAAGGCAAAGCCAATGACAGATAATTTTTTCATTACAGTATCCTCTCTTTACTACGGATCATTATCAGAGGCCGCGTTAAAAATGGCAACGCTTAAACCATTCAGCCAACCGTCGCCTTGCTGTCCCGTCATTTCTTCGAGCGAAAGTTCTTCAACGGTGGTGGCGAACTCGGCGCCGTTCCTATTATCCATATATTAACATTTTAACTTATTGTTGTAAACAGCTAATTCCCACGTCATGCCCATTTTTAACAAAGTATTAGACCTACTTATCATGGAGAAGACTGGCATGTATCCATACAAAAAATCACCGGGTGGTTCAATTTTTCCTTATTACTACAAAATACCCGGTGACACTGAAAATCTTTTGGGATGGGAAACCGAAATCAGAATGTTTTATGAGTGGTGCAAAGATGCCGAAGTCAAAGAGCAGTGGTTGCAGATGGAAAGACAACTTGCGGCGCTCACGGTTAACCGTGATACCTTTGGATTCATTCACAACGATAATCATGCCTATAATCTGCTTTGGCATGCCGGCGCCATTACGGTGCTTGATTTTGATGTGGCAAATTGTCATTTCTTAATCAACGATATTAACGTTGCAATTCCAAAATCCAATTAACCCAACCGGAGACCGTCGAGGCTCTTCTTTCAAAAGTACTATTTTTTTTAATATGATAAAGGCCGGCTTGGCGCATGATCGCCACAATCTCCGCTTTGGCGGGCATTACGCCCCGCTCCAAATGGCGACGCAAGGTTTCTGAAAAAACTTGATGCGCCAATATTAAGCCTACAAATTGCAATTGCCGCGTTTTATACGGTTGCTTTAAAGTCTTGCGGCCGCTTTCCGATAATGAATAAAGCGGAATTCTTTGCTCATTACGCTTCACAATTAATCCCAGATATCTTCCGGCATCGGTGTAATAATTGGTCTGGCGCGCGTTAAAAGCAAAATTGGCGGTAATCTCATCCCGGGACATTTCGCGCCCCACTAACAATTCGCATAAATTGATCACTCGCCTAAAGCTATCCGCCTGGGGAAAGGCGATTTGCGGCTCAGGAACGTTACTTACCCGACTTAGTACCTCCCTAATATCGGCCGGGGTAATCGCCAGCGACTCAAAACTGTAATTTTTTTGTTTTACCAACACCAAGGAATTATAATGATCGGGATCCTCAAATTCATATTCATAAAGGCTAAAGAGGCCATTGGAATAGACCAAAAATATCGGTCGGACTTTTTTACCGACCCGTCCTTGCCAAACTCGGAAAGGATAATATAATTGCCGAATCAAAAAATCATCGGAAATAAAGTTCTTCGCTTCAATAAGCGCCAAACTCCGGCTTCCTTCATAACCGCCGTCAATTTCGATCTGGGCGTTACTTACGGTAAGCGCCATATCCGCATTGGTTGCAGTATTGCGAATCTGAAACGTAAAAACATTGGAACCCATCCGTCCGTTGACGGTCGGCAATAATTCCCGGTCTTCCAAAAAATCGGCCAATATGTTGGAGACATAAGCGCAGTTAATAGAGGTAGCTTCACTAGTGATGTTATGATAGTCAATACTTTCGAGACATTCCGGAAACACCGCTTGTTGCACCCGGGTGTCGAATTGGGGAAATTGATGATAAGCGGTAAAATTGGCAATCACGTAACTCCCCCTGGTCACCGGCAAAATAGCCAAATCGTGCTCCGCAAATAAACGGGGTAGGTTAATCCGGTGGTCAAACTTGGTCATCAGCCGGGCTTCCCGAAATTCATTAATCTGACTTGCCGTTATTTCAAAATAGCCGTTTTTTTCAACTTTTGGTAAGATCTTATATTTTGTAAATAACTTCTCCCAGGCCTGATCGTTTTTTGTGACTTCACTTGCATTAATCAAAGTTCCACACCAACACTTCGTCAATTAAACTTAGAGATCTAAAGGTCGCATAATTTCATTAATCTTATACACCAAATATTTT
>JASFQO010000293.1:0-4453 GCA_050115405.1 Bacillota bacterium | reverse complement strand
AATCGCGTCTTTATCCAAAAAGGAAACATCTAAATATGCTTTGCAATCATATCTGGCCGAGCAAGATGATCCCGCCCTCAAAGAAATGATCGCCTTTTTAAAAACGACCTGGGACTGCGGAGACGAAAAAATAAAGCACTGGCTGGAAATTCAATTTCAACATTGTTTTGCGCATTTTCAACAAAAAGAGTAAGGAAACTTAAAAAAAGTAGCAGTTCATTCTGATTGCTCATCACTCAAGCGCAACCGCACTGGTCAGCGTCTGAAGAAAACTTTGCCCATTGGCGTGTAATAAGGAGAGATCGGTCACGGTTACCTGCTGGGGATAAGTTTTATGGATCTGTCCCAACTGGTCGGGAACGCCGTAGGAAGAGAGGACCTGCAGGATATATGGCGTATCATTGACCGTCCCTAAGTAGAGCATCACATGTCCGTCCATGAATAAGGCCGTCCCGGGCGACAGATTGCCCAGGGCGTCTTTTTTGGCGGCCGCATTGAGCGCGGCCAGCTTGATTCGTTTACCGGGAAGTTGCTCCTGCTCCGCGGTGTTGCGCGGCAAAGCAAATCCGAAACAGCGATAGAGATTTAAAATTAAGGAGGAACAATCGACGCCGCCTTGCAACCCGCCCCAGTCGTAGGGTTGTCCGTAAAATTTAAAGGCTTGGCGTAAAAGGTTGGCTCGGGTATAATTGAGACAACTCAAATGGATTCCTGTTGTTGCAGCCGGAAGCGAGATTTGTTGCAATTGTAACCGGTTTTGGCGGTTGGATAGCGGTAAGACTACGGGATAAGCGCCGTCCATTTGCCGGACTTCCGCGGCCAGGGGGAGTTTGGCGCCCATTTCAAAGTAATAGGGCGGCATCCCGGCTTGGCTGGGGATGGTGAAGTTAATTCCGGTGACTACCAAAAAATCGGTAAGCTCAAGATAGTCCAACCATTGACGGCGGGAAGCGGCAATTGCCAGAGCGGCCGTAGGCGTCCATCCCCGGTAATGGCCGGTTTGAATGTAGGACCAGGCGGCAGTGGGGTTTTGATGCAGAATAATGACAGGTTCGGCGGGGCCCAACCCGGTTTCTTGAAAATAGTCGCATTCGGGATGGTCGGGTTCTTCCAATACCAGATCGGCGACCGGAAAGGTGCGGATGTTAGTCCGGGCGGTGGTAAAACCGTAGCGAACTTGGTTTTGCGCCGTCAGGCCCTTCAGGTTGAGCTGAGCGTGGAGGGATTGATAATAAGCGGGAGTGAGCGGTTCACCGTCAAGATATAACGGCCGCGTCGGGAACGAAGGCGCCGTAAGCCAACTTTCCAAATCGATTTTGGCAATCCGGGTCGGAAACAAGGTTAAATCATGGATTATGGCGGGTAAACGATCGCGGATAGTTTGGTTATAAATAGCAATTTCCGTTGCTGTCAAGATAGTCTTTTCGGCGTCACTCAACCGATTGATCCAGAAATCCGCCTCAAGCATTTCCGGTCTAACGTCCATGCCTTGGCTGCGCCGGGCACAAGACTGTGAGTGTAACTTCTGACGTATTTTCACCCTAACCCGGGGAAACAACACGGCAATCGCCTCCTTATTAAGCATACCACTTCCGATAGGAAAAATAAACATTTTGGAGGTATTATGAAAGTTATTTTGGAAAACCGGGGACACTGTTCATATCACTTATGTATATGGCCGTTAGGGGACGCGCAAAGAACCGGCGGACAATTGCGGTTTTTGCGGTGAAAAAATTCCATACCAAGCGGGGATTGGTGGAACGGAACCAGTAATGTTAAAAATTTTCGTCAATCTGTCGGAAACTATTGCAAACCGAAACGATATTTTATAAAATTAACTTTGAAATCCATTACTTATAGAAAGATTGATTGACCCTTGATTGAACTTTTTTTCACAATCATTTATTTAAAAGTGCTTTAGACACTTTTGAAGAAATATAATTAACAGGAGGAACAAAAATGACAGTTAAAGTTGGCATTAATGGTTTTGGCCGGATCGGTCGGTTGGTTTTTCGCGCCAGCCTGGGGCGTAATGACATTGAGGTAGTGGGCATCAATGACCCTTTTATTGATTTAGAGTATATGGTGTATATGTTACGCTACGACACCATCCATGGTCAGTTCCGGGGGGAGATCTCCGTTGCGGACGGCAAATTGGTGGTAGACGGGAAGAAAATTACGGTCTTCGCCAGTAAAGACCCGGCTGAAATTGATTGGAAATCCTGCGGCGCCGAGTACATTGTGGAATCCACCGGAGTCTTCACCACCACTGAAAAAGCTGCAGCGCACTTTAAAGGCGGCGCCAAAAAAGTGGTTATCAGCGCTCCTTCCGCCGACGCCCCGATGTTTGTAATGGGTGTCAATCAGGATAAATATAACAAAGAGATGACCGTGGTTTCCAATGCTTCCTGCACCACCAACTGCCTGGCCCCGTTAGTAAAAATAATTAATGATAACTTCGGGATAGTTGAAGGTTTAATGACTACGGTCCACTCCACTACGGCCACACAAAAAACGGTTGACGGCCCTTCGAAAAAAGATTGGCGCGGCGGCCGGGCGGCGGCCGGCAATATCATCCCGTCGTCCACCGGAGCAGCCAAAGCAGTGGGCAAAGTAATTCCGGAGTTAAACGGGAAATTAACCGGGATGGCCTTCCGTGTGCCGACCCTGGACGTTTCCGTGGTTGACCTGACCTGCCGTTTGGCCAAAGCCGCCACCTACGATGAGATCAAAGCCGCCATGAAGAAAGCTTCCGAAACCAACCTCAAAGGCATTGTGGGCTATACCGAGGAGGACGTGGTCTCCTCCGACTTCATCCACGACGCCCGAACCTCGATCTTTGACGCCAAGGCCGGAATTGCCTTAAACGATAATTTCGTCAAGTTGGTTGCCTGGTATGACAATGAATGGGGTTATTCCAACAAAGTGGTGGACTTGATCGCCCATATGGCGAAAGTCGACGCGCAATAAGTATTCGTACATAGTCAAACCTGCAACAAAGGCCCGGATTCTTCCGGGCTGTTTTTTGGGGCGATGGATTAGCGATCATTTACCGTGAATTAAATTGGATGAAAATGGAGATTTGATTGACTTTACTCTTTCCTTTGTTTTATAATTAAACTATCATTACAGTTCGGCGGAGAGGAGACTAACATGAGAATTGCGTAACATCAACTAGTTTTAGATAACGGTGGATGTTACTGTCCGGCCAAGGCCGGAGGGTTAATTTTCGGTTAGTCAAAATTATTGGGTCCGGGCTGAGCCGGTAGTGGGCAATTGCAGCCGGCAGTATTGACATTAGGGCCTTAAGTCGGTAGTAGCATCCAAACTTTACGAAGGAGTGGTTTGGATGCTTTTATTTTCTGCCAATGACCTGGCCCAGGCGTTTGACGGCCGGGAGATCTTTCGCGGCGTCAAGCTGGAGGCGGCCTTGGGGGAAAAAGTGGCTCTGGTGGGCGCCAACGGCGTAGGGAAGACCAGTTTGTTGCGGATTATCGCCGGGAAACAATTACCGGCGGCGGGGACGATTAGTTTTTTTAAACCGGTCAAGTCGGTGCTGCTCGACGAGGGGCTGGATTGTTGCGGTACGACCGACACGGTGGCCGATTATTTCCAAGATGCTTTGCGCCGGACCAACTCTCCGGTCGCTTTGGGAGAAGTGGCTAAAAGGTTCGGGTTTGCCCGGACGGATTCCCGGCGGATTGCAACCTTAAGCGGTGGTGAGAAGACCCGCTTGCAATTGGCCCAAATTTGGCTGGCTCGGCCCGATTTATTACTATTGGATGAACCGACCAACCATTTGGACAGCACCCATTTGGACTGGTTGGAGCAGTTCATCAGGCAATTTAAAGGGACGGTGCTGGTAGTCTCGCACGACCGCTTTTTTTTAGACCAAAGCGTCACCCGGGTGCTGGAATTGCAGGCCGGTGGGGTAAGCTCGTATCCGGGCAACTATAGTGCTTACGCCCGCGCCAAAGAGTTACAGTTCGAGCAGGATTTGAAGACTTATTTTGACCAGGAGCGGCAAGCCGCCAAACTCCGGCGGGCCCTGGGCGAGTTGGATGAATGGGCGGAACGGGGGCATCGCGAGTCGCGCCGCAAAGCCCGAAGCGAGGGCCCGGCTATGGGGCTTAAGGAGTACTATCGGGCCAAGTCCAAAAAGATGGCGCAACGGGTTAAAAATAATCGCCGCCGGTTGGAGCGGATGCAGGAAGAGCGGATTAACCGGCCGCGTCCGGCGGCCACGGTGGCGATAGAGTTCAATGATCCCCGGCCGACCGGAGCTTGCCTGTTAAGCGGGGACGGCCTTGGTAAAGCCTTCGGGACGCGGGAATTATTCCGGAAGAGTAATCTGGTCGTTACCGCCGGGGAGAAGATCGGGTTAATTGGACCGAACGGTTCCGGTAAAACTACCTTGGTCAAGATTCTGTTGGGCCGGGAAAGCAGCGACTCC
>JASFQO010000292.1:0-4457 GCA_050115405.1 Bacillota bacterium | reverse complement strand
TTAACAACATATAAAAATGGATAAAGGTGGTTTTTATGTTTCAAGGAATGGAATATGTTTATGAAGTTTATAAAGAGGGGAGCTTTACCAAAGCGGCGCAAAACCTGTACATTTCTCAGCCGTCGTTAAGCGCGACCATTAAGAAGATCGAAACTCGGATCGGAAACCCGATTTTTGATCGCAGCACGTCGCCGATTCGTTTGACTGAGTGTGGCAAAGAATATGTCAAATGCGTCAAAGAGATATTGGAGATTCAAAATAGGTTTAATAATTACCTGAATGATACCAACGAATTAAAAACCGGACAACTTGTTATCGGAGCCAGCAATTTATTTGCTTCATTTGTGCTTCCGCCGCTAATCAGTGAATTTACGCAGCGGTATCCGCTAGTGAAGATAAATATAGTGGAAGCTAATACGCCTCTTTTGGAAGAACGTCTCTTAGAAGGATTTCTGGATCTGGTAATTGATAATTACCAATTTAATGAAGCCGTTTATGCCAAGCATATTTTCTGTTTGGAACATCTTTTATTGGTGGTCCCTGATAAGTACGTACCACAAAATATTCCTGAAGAAGCAAAATTAACCGCTTGTGATGTTCTTGCGGATAAACATATCTTAACCGCCGCAACCGCGATCAAACTCAATCACTTTGGGGATAGTCCGTTTGTTTTTTTAAAAATCGGCAATGACACGAGAAAACGTTCCGATAAAATATGTCAGAATCAGAATTTTGAGGCGAAAATTATTTTAGAATTGGATCAACAGATTACCGCTTATAATCTGGCGTGCTATGGGATGGGGATTGCTTTTGTAAGCGATACTCTGATTAAAAAAGTCAAGCCGGATCTGAATGTTACTTTCTACAAACTTGACGATGCGGAAGCGCAAAGAGCGGTTTGCTTCTATCATAAACAAGGGAGATATCTAACTCGAGCCATGGAAGAGTTCCTAAAGATTGCAATCCATTAATTTTGATCGAGGAGTTGGTTTTAATGAAAAGAACAAAAGAAGATGCGGGGCAAACCAGGCAGGCAATATTGGACGCCAGTTTTGAAGTAATTAATGACAAAGGATTTGAAAGGATGACCAGAGATGATATTGCAAATAGAATGGGAATGACCAGGGGCGCAGTTAATTGGCATTTTAAGTCAAAAGAAGAAATCTACTTTTCTTTGCTTCAGAATATTTTGGACCGACTTGAAGTTGAAAGAAAGAAATACCAAAGCGACTATAGCATTTCAGCCGAGGAAAGACTGACGAAACTTTATCTAACGCCGATTCGGAATGTTAAATTGTTTTTGTTTGTCAACCGGATTCCCCATTATCTTTTGGGAAAACCCGAATTTTCTATTATTGAAAAGCGAATGCATCAAAATAGGATCACTTTTTTAATATATCTGGAAGAAGTTTTAAGCGAAATGGAACGGAAATCCGGGAATCCTATGAAAAAACCTAAAGATAAGGTGGCGCAAACGTTATATCTGGTTTATGAAGGCCTGCATAGTCGAAATTCCTGGAATACTTCGATGGTTGAATTTTCGGAAAAAGAAGTTTGGGAGATATTGAGTAATATAATTTACTAAAATAGAAAATATTATTGACAAGGAATTATTTAAATGTTATACATATATTAACGAATGTATGTAATTTTTTTCGATTAAATACAGATTTGATAAGGAGGTTGAATATGGAAACGGCAAAAAAGCAAAAATGGTCATTTCCGCACGAATTTATTATTGTAATCGTTATGGCGGTTTTGGCATGTATTCTGACCTACATTATTCCGGCCGGAGAATATGGTCGCATCAAAGCGGCAACCGGCAAAATGGTAGTTAATCCGGATTTGTTCAAGTACATACCCAATACCCCCGTTCCCATCTGGAAAATTCCCATGATGATGGTGCAAGGTTTTTATGAGTCCAGTAGTTTGGTGTTTGCGATTCTTATTTTTACCGGTTCGATGCAGATTATTATGGCTACAGGCGCGTTTAGTGCTTTAACCAGTTCGGTAATCCGCAAGTTCAGTAAACGTCAGGCGATAGCGGTTGCAGTGATAATGTTTGCTATCGCCGTATTAAGCTCTCCAATGGGTTATAATCCGTTTATAGCATTTATACCGGTTGCACTCTTGTTGGCCTATCAGTTAGGATATGATGAAATTGTTGGCGTGGCCATGATCTGCTTGGCTGCGGCAATGGGACCCAATGCCGGGATGCTGAACCCATCTACTACAGGTATCGGTAACCAATTAGCCGGGCTTCCGATTTTTTATGGATTTGGGTTTCGTCTGATTGGTTTTTTTGTCTTTACGGCGATAACTATTGTTTATGTGCTTCGTTATGCAAAAAGAGTAAAAGCTGCCCCTTCTTACAGTTATGTTTACGGAATAAAACCAAGCCTAACTTCAGGTAATGAAACAGGTGAAGCAAAATTAACAACTCGTCAAATACTGGTTCTGGTTGTAGTAGGTCTTTCCCTTTGTGTATTGGTTTATGGGTGTACCAAACTTGGTTGGGGCTTCCAAGAAATGTCGGCTTTCTTTATTGTCTTAGGTATCCTTGCGGGTGTTGTCTATCGTATGCGTTTTAACGAAATGTGTAACCAATTTGTGGAAGGAAGCAAATTGGTTGTACGCGCCATAATTTTAATTGCTCTGGCGAGAACGATTTCGATAGTCCTCGCAAACGGTCATATTTTAGATACGGTTGTTCATACTGTCTCAGGATGGTTGAATTATTTCCCCACATTTTTACAGGCTCCCGGAATGCTATTGATGCATACCATTATTAACTTCTTTATTACATCCGGAAGTGGGCAGGCAGTGGTGACTATGCCGGTAATGCTTCCGGTTGCCCATATTATCGGAATGTCTCCGGAAACAGCAATACTGGCGCTCAACTATGGCGATGGCTTTACAAACATTATTTTCCCGCATTCCGCCGCGTTGATGGCATTTTTAGTCTTGTCCAATGTTCCTTATCAAAAATGGCTTAAATTCATTTGGAAGTTAGCACTATTGTGGTATTTAATTGGAGCGGTTCTCCTGATTATTGCCCAAATGATAGGATATTAATCATTTATGAATGATAAAAAAGCTCTCGCAATACTTTCAATTTCCTTGATTACAATTTTAGGGAGTTTAGCAGTATCACCAGCTCTGGCAGGAATTAAGAACGCATTTCCCCAGATGAGTGATGAGCAAATTCAGTTGGTACTCATAATAACGTCGCTATTTATCATTCCTTCCTGTTTTTTGTGTAAGTATTTTGCGGATCGGATCGGAATGAAAAAGGTGCTTATTTTGGGTGTAACATTATACCTGATCGGAGGCGTAGGGGCCGGGTTAATGCCTGATTTTAAGCTGATGCTTGCCGGCAGGGCTGTTCTGGGTATTGGTTGTGGATTGGTTACTCCATTGGCGCAAGCATTAATCAGCGTTAATTTTACAGGTCGGAAAAAGGAGCGGCTGACAGGGTATTCAGCCTCGGCGTCGTACTTAATGGGGATTATTGCCTCTTTTGTTGTCGGAAAATTGGTGGGAATTCATTGGAGACTCGCCTTTGTCATTTATTTAGTGGCATTTTTAACTTTGGGGTTAAATTTAAAATACCTTCCTGATGACTCTGTAGCGGGAGCAAACCGAAATACGAAAAAAGCAAATCAAAAATTTAATCGGAAAGCTTTTTGGGTAATTTTGAGCATGGGACTCATTAATGTGGCGTTTTACACGTTTTCGGTAAGTATTTCATTATTCATGAAGCATGAAGAGATCGGAGGAACTTCAAGTTCGGGTTTTGTGGTGGCTGCATTTATGCTCTTTGGCTTTCTGACCGGATTATTTACGAATAAACTTAAGAATCGATTTAAGCAGTTTACTTTGGCCTTGGCTAGTATTATGATGGGTACAGGGTATCTCGGGTTGGCATTATGCTCCAATATTATCTTGTTTACAGGATTTGCCGCGTTAATTGGTGGTAGTTATAGTATTTTTTATTTCGGTGTGTTTCTTAAAATTGGCCAATTGTCGACAACTAAAGCGGAAAATACAAAGTTGGTCGCTTATATGACGGCTAGTATGTTTATTGGTCAATCCGTATCTGTTTATCTATTGCAGGCGGTTGAATGGGCCGTAGGACAGAGCGGTTATCGATTCCGGTTTTTCTTTCTTGCCCTGATGCTGGGGATTGCGGCAGTAGGAATAATCGTCAATGGAATTTATCGAAGAAAGGATTGGAAAGACCGATGCAGTCATTGTTGAAAAATGAAACGGTAGGGAAAGCAATTCAATTCATCAAAGATGATGATTCCCGAACTTTAAGGGAACATTTGGAACTTTGCGAAATTCCGGCGCCATCTCATAATGAAGCCAAACGGGCTTTGTATGTGAAGGATAAATTTGAAGAGATTGGCCTTTGTAAGGTTAAAATCGACCCAGTAGGGAATGTTATGGGCACG
>JASFQO010000291.1:0-4467 GCA_050115405.1 Bacillota bacterium | reverse complement strand
GTTTTCAAACCAGGCATCCTCCCTGCTGTCATAGTCGTTATCGTCCGCCAGCAATAGTTCCAACCGCTCCTGCAGGACCGCCCGGGCCAAACGGCGCACCGCCATGCTCCGCTCGAAACTAACGGTCACGGCCCACTCCACTTCGGAACGGTAGATTAAAAAAAGCGTAATCATACCGAGGATTCCTAAAATCCAAAGGATCAAAATTACGGTTGAACCGCGAATATCATTCGTCGCTTTCATTCCGCTTCCTCAGTCCGCCCGGCATTTAACGGAAAGACCAAAGTTCCCGGCCCACCGAGTGCCGTCTTGACGGTCAGACGGACTAAAGCCGGAAGGGCCGATTTTGAAGACGGATTCCAAATATATAGCCACTGAGCGGCTATGGGGTCAAAATAAGCAAACTCCCATTCTTTAATGCCGGTAAAGATGACCCGACCCTCCGGAAGGACGCCCCATAGGCCGTTTGAACAAGTGACCTGCTGGGCTTCCCGGTCAAAACGGTATAACTTTTGTTCCAGGCCATACACGGTCTCCCGCCAAAATTCCAGTTCCGCCGTTTCTCCTTTAAAGGAGTTTTCTGCAAAATATGCGCCGCTAAAAGCTGATTCCAAATCATTATGAATGGTTTGGTAGATGGATTGCAATTGATGTTGGCGTTGGTAAGCATGATCGTTACGGGCCCAAAACCGGACCCCGTTATAAAGAAATTCTGACATCACTCCCAGGATAAAGGCGATTAAAGTTAATGACGCCACAACCTCCAGCAAAGTCATGCCGGACTCATTCACCGGATGGAAAACCACGGAACACTTTTTGCTGTGGATGATGATTACCTCCGCTCCATTTGATCGTTAAATTCACCACCGTGGAACCGCCCCCGGTCCATTCTCCTTTGGCAATCCAACGGTAACGGTCGTACGGCGGCGGAAATTCCCCCGACGATAACTTTTCACTGCCGGCCTCAAGTTCCGCTAATTTACTCATCCCCAACACCGTAGCGGTAACTCTCCCGTCCAACAAGGACTGTAAATGGATGGATTGTTGCCATGCCAAAGTAATCGCCCCGGTTGTCATTCCGGCTAAAGCCAACGCTACCAACACTTCCAATAGCGAATAGCCATACTCCCGTCCGCCGCTCGCGCCCATCTTTCCCTGAAGGAGGGCGGTCCGACCCTTTTTCATCCGCCAAAAATGAATGACCCGATTTCCCATAAGCGCTCCGGCCTTTCTGCTACTTGGACCCCGGCGCCGGTATTTTGGCATTGCATCGCCACGTAACGCCGCCCTCGCCCGTCAAAGCTATTACTCCTTGATAATACCTTGTTTCCCAGTGAAACTGTTGCGGAAAGCAGCGCCCTTCGGCATTGAAGGTTACCGCCGCCGCGCCGGCTTGATCCGACTCCGACGCGTTTGGCAATCCGACGCGAAATTCTTTAAAAACCCGCCGCAACTTACTCCCGCCGATGGTAAAAGAATAACCGTCCGGTCCAAAAATTAGCATTTCGTCGGTCCTTTGAGCGAGCGCTTCTTCCCGGACCCGGCCGACATCAATTTGAAGCAGCGAGCCGATTAAGGTTATGCGTCGTTTCTCCGCGCCACGCGTAAAATCGGGAAAAACCAAGGCGACCACCAGCCCGATTAAGACCAACACCGCCAAAACTTCAAGCAAAGTAAAACCGGAAGCGGCCTTACCAGTTCCCGATGTCGGCATTGTCGCCTTCGCCGCCCTCCTGTTTATCCTTACCGTAGCTATAAAGGTCAAACTTGCCGGGATTGTGAATCCCGGGCGAAAGATACTTGATCTCTTGGCCCCAGGCGTCCTTGGGTATTTTTTGGTCTTCCAGGTAAGGGCCGTTCCAATTGCCCGGCTCGGGAGGAGTAAGGGGTTTCTCAATTAAAGCCTTTAATCCCTGCTCAGTAGTTGGAAAACACGAATTGTCCAGATAGTAGGAGTTAAGGACGCTTTTTAACGAATTAACCTGGGCGAAAGTGGCTTTAACCTGGCCGTTTTGCAACTGCTTCACAATATTCGGCGTGACCAGGGTAATGATAATCGCCAGTAACGTTAAGACCGCCAGAATTTCCAGCAAGGTAAACCCTGACTCGGATGCAAATATTCGTTGTTTCACTTTAGCCCGCCTCATTTCCACTAATAATTACCGATATTCAGTCTATTTTAAACATTTGCAATTACCCTCCCATTTGCGAATTGATATTTACAATTGGAAGTAGAATGGCAATCGCCAAAACCGCAATTACACCGACCATCACTAAAATGATCAATGGTTCAACGAGCGCAAAAAACAGTGCCAGGCTTTGCTTGACATCCGTCTCATAACTTTTGGCCACCTGCCCCAGCATCTCGCCGAGATTGCCGCTTTCCTCGCCCGCCCCGATCATCTCCAAGGCCAAGACGGGAAAAATTTTTTGTCCGGACATACTGCCAATCAAGGTGCTGCCTTGTTTCACCTCTTCCACCACCCGCTGTAAGGCGGCGCCGATTGCCCGGTTACCCGAAACCTCCGCCGCCATCCCCAACCCGGACAACAAAGGGACGCCGCTGCCGCACAGCATGCTAAGAGACATACTCATGCGGGCAATGGCGATCTTCTGAAAGATCTCTCCCAACAGCGGCAGACGTAACTTCAACCGATCACACCGCAGTCCACCTTCGACGGAAGCCGTCATTCTGGAGAAGGTCACGAACAATACGGCCAGCCCCAGCGGAATCAACCACCAAAAATTCTTAAACCCAAGGCCAACCGCCATAACGATCTGCGTAATGAGCGGCAGTCCGGAGTCCATTTCCGCAAAGATCGTCTGAAATTTGGGAATCACCACTCCGACATAAAATAGCAAGACCAAGAGAGTCGCCCCAACTAAAATTATCGGGTAAACCAAACTGCTGATGATAAAATTGCGCAGGCCCAACTGTTCCTCCTCATAACCAACCAAACGGGTTAAAATCCGCGGCAACATCCCGCCGCTCTCCCCGGCCCGGACTAAATTAATATAAAGGGGCGGAAAATAATCCGGATATTTGCCCAGCGCCGTGGTAAACGCGTGCCCCTCCTGAAGCAGCCGGTGTAACTGACTGATAACCTCGCCAAGTTCCCTGCTAAATGAGAGCCGGCTTAAGATGGCCAAGGACCTTTCGAGCGACAGTCCGGCATTTAACAGCCCGGACAATTGCCGGGTAAAAAGCAAACGCTCTTTGATAGAGAAATGTCGCCGCTTAATTTTCGTTACCAATTGCGATTCACTTTTGACTTCCAGCGGATATTTGCCGCGGGACTTCAAAAGAGCCAGCAATTGTTCGCTGGAATCCGCTTCTTCACAACCGAATTCAACCTTGCCCACCGCGTCGGCGGCCTTATAGGAAAATTGCACGTTCATCCCTACTCTCGAGTGACTCTAATAACCTCAGCCAGGGTGGTCAGGCCTTCATTCACTTTTTGCAGACCATCGGCGCGTAAAGGAAGCATCCCGTTTTTGATCGCGGCGTCCCGAATCTTTCCGGTATTGGAACGCCGCATCACCAAACGCTCAATCTCCTCGTTACTCGTTAAAAACTCAAAAATACCTATTTGACCGTGATAACCAATCATATTGCATTCGTCGCATCCCGCTCCATGCATCGGGTGGACCACGCCGTCCGGTTGTACTATATCCAATTCGGCGGGGGTCGGTTGATAGGAGGTGCGGCAATGCGGACAGATCCGCCGCACCAGCCGTTGCGCCAAGACTGCCTGCACTGTCGAGGCCACCAGAAATCCTTCGATGCCCATGTCAATTAATCTGGTAAACGCGCTGGGCGCATCATTGGTATGTAAGGTGGCGAAGACCAAATGTCCGGTCAACGCGGACTGAATCGCCACCTCAGCGGTTTCCCGGTCCCGAATTTCGCCGACTAAAATAATATCCGGATCATGTCGGACCACCGTCCGTAAACCTTGGGCAAAAGAAAAGTTTACTTTCGGATTGACCTGAATTTGGTTGACCCCTTTCAACTGGTATTCCACCGGATCCTCAATGGTAATAATTTTCCGGCTCGGCTCATTCAAAATCTGTAACGCCGCATAAAGCGTCGTCGTTTTCCCGCTGCCGGTCGGCCCGGTGACCAGGATCATCCCGTGCGGTCTGCGAATTGTCTTTTGGAAACTGTTGAAATTGGTTGCGGAAAACCCCAGTTGTTCAAGTCCCAATAACATACTTTCCCGGTTAAGAATCCGCATGACGATTTCCTCGCCGTATAAAGTGGGAACCACCGCCGCCCGAATATCGATGACCCGCTCGGCGGTTTTAACCTTAATCCTCCCGTCCTGCGGGATGCGGCGTTCGGTAATATCCATTCCCGCCATTAACTTAATTCTGGAAGCGACTGCCGGGTAAAGTCGTTTCGGTGGGGACGCCGTCTCTTGCAATACACCGTCAATCCGATATCGCAACACAACCTGGTCCTCA
>JASFQO010000290.1:0-4491 GCA_050115405.1 Bacillota bacterium | reverse complement strand
AGCGGCTTAGCCACCGGACCCCGGCATCGGGTGGCAGCCGCCTCCGGTTATATTTTCACTGCCTTTACCAACAGCAGCGAGAGCAACATGTATGTCTATCAGTCCTCCGACGCGCTTAATTTTACCCTGCTGCAAGGGCCGGCTTATACTCCGCCTTCGGGCCTGGTGCGCGATCCGAGTATTATACGGCATACCGACGGTTATTACTATATTGCTTATACCACCAATTGGACCGGAACCAACTTCGGAATTGCCCGAAGTTCCGACTTGAAGTCCTGGACTTTTGTCACTAATGTCGACGTCAAGCGCAGCGGCGTCTATAACACTTGGGCGCCGGAATGGTTCATCGACAGCGACGGCAGCGTCAACTTGATCGTCTCGCTCTCCACCGCGTCGTACGCCAATTTTCAACCCTATAAATTCACCGCTTTAAACAGCGGGTTGACTTCATGGAGCAGCGGCGTCGCCTTACAAGGCCTGAGCCCCAACTACATCGATACTTTTATAGTTAAAAAAGGTCCAACTTACCACGCTTTTACTAAAAATGAAACCACTAAATATATCGAACACGCCACCGCTACCAGCCTTACCGGGCCCTACACTTTCACCGGGACCGGCGACTGGGCCGGCTGGGGCAGTTGGATCGAAGGCCCGGCCCTGCTTCGTCTCGCTAACGGGACCTGGCGGATTTTTTTCGATAAATATACCGCTCCGACCGGATATTACTACAGCGACAGCAACGATCTCAACACTTGGTCAAGCAAGGCTACCCTGCCGAAGGGGCTTTCCGGATTTGTCCGTCACGGGACAGTCTTGGCCGAAAAAGATCTCCCGGTCGCGTCACCGGCGGGGTCCGGCGTGATATTGCAGTCCTATAATTACCCCACCCGCTATCTGCACCAACTTGATTATGATGTCCGGATTGACGCCGTGGCTACCTCCGACCTGAACGCGCAATGGCGGATGGTTCCCGGATTGGCGGATTCCAACGGCTATGTCTCGTTTGAGTCGCTAGCCTATCCCGGGTACTATTTACGCCACTACGATTACGACTTACGGCTCGACGCCAACAACGGCGCGGACATCTTCAAGGCGGACGCCACCTTTAAACAGGTTGCCGGTCTTGCCGATTCCGGTTACGTCTCGTTTCAATCGTACAATTACCCCAACCGTTATCTCCGGCACTATAACTATTGTCTGAAGCTCGATCCCATCAGTTCCACGTTGGAAAAACAGGATGCGACGTTCAAGATTATTAATTTATCAAAATGACCGTCAAATTTGACGGTCATTTTTTAGTGTTCACAGTTTTCCGCCCGGTAAGGGTATGCTCCTAAATCGATGCTCCCATCATCAGTCATTAGAGGACGCCCAACATCGGATTTTCAACCACTCTTGCGGCAATTGGAGCGGCTTCATGAGGAAAACCTACTAATCACTCACTACTTAAGTCAATTGGTAAATAAAATCAACCACTGCACGGTCTGCCTGGAACAACTATTGACCCCTTCCCCGCTAAAAAAGCTCAAAATCAGCCGTCTCTCCGGCATCAAGGGAGTGAAAAAAATCATTATCAAGCAATTAAACGTCCAACGTCTCGACCGTCTGGTATTTAATTTGGAAAGTGTGGACATTGAAGACCTTTCCGGCGCCTTAAACATTGGAATTTCGGAAGCGTTTAATGTCAAAGCCCCTGAACGTCCCCACAATAAAAAGTAAAACTCACCGCAAACCCTCCACTTTTACACCACTTGGTTTGCAACCATTAAAATAAATATTTGAAAGCCACAATGATGAATTGGGAGGTAATGAAATGGGAAAAGCCAAAATCTTAGCGCAAATCAATGCCGACCTCACCAAACTGTGTGTCCGGATCGATAACCGCCATGTCGGCAGTCAGGGAAACCGGGACGCAGGGCAATATGTAGCGAAGCGAATGACCGCAGCCGGCCTGATCGTGACCCAACCGGAATTTGACTGTATTGACTGGGAGCATGGTGACATTACACTAAAGGTAGCCAGCCAACCGGTCGCCGCCTTCATCAGCCCTTATTCACCCTCGTGTGAAATCAGCGGCCCCTTTGCCACCGCCGCCAACATCGCAGAATTGGAAGTCCGGGACTTCGCAGGGAAGATTGCGGTATTTCACGGTGATCTCTGCCAGGAACAAATTGTGCCGCGCAATTATGTGTTTTATAACCGCGCTGAACATCAAAAGATTCTCCAACTGATCGACGCGAAGCAGCCGCCGGCCATTATCGCCATCACCAGCCACAATCCCGAAACAACCGGGGGAGAATACCCTTTTCCCCTGTTTGAAGATGGCGATTTTAATATTCCCTCCGCCTATCTTAACGAGGAAGAGGGGGCAAAACTGCTTTCCCGCCAAGAAGCTTTCCTTGAGCTAAAGATGGCGTCTCGCCGGATTCCCGCCACAGGTTTTAATATAATCGGGACAAAACCGGGCTGCGCCAGCCGTAAAATTGTCTTCTGCGCCCATATTGATACCAAAAAGAATACTCCGGGCGCTCTCGATAATGCAACCGGAGTGGTAACCCTGCTGACTTTGGCGGATTTGCTCCAAGATTATCGGGGTAAATACCACATTGAACTTCTGGCGGTCAATGGCGAGGATTATTATGCCGCCCCCGGGCAAATGGACTATATCGCCAAACACCAGGGCTGTTTTGACCAAATTGTCTTGGCGGTAAATACCGACGGCGCGGGTTATATCAATGGCAGGACTGGATATTGTTGTCTATTTGAAGAGGAAACTCTCTCTCAAATGGTAGCAGCCACTTTTGGGGAACAGCAAAAATTTATTGCCACCGCGCCCTGGTATCAAAGCGACCATAGTTGGTTTACGATGCATGGTGTGCCCGCTGTGGCGGTCACGTCCGAAGCGATGACGACGACAGTGATGACGGAAATCACGCACACACCTAAGGATAATCTCGCCCAAGTGGACCCGTATAAAATTGCCGAGCTGGCCTGCGCCTTGAAAAAGCTGATCGATTTAGTGAATCAGGAAGCTTAATCAGCAAAAGACTCTTTATTCTCACTGGTTGATCGGATAAACTAAAAGGTAACTGCTACCGCTGTAATCAAAAACTCTAACTTCCGTGTTTGCACTGCGCTCGCAAACACAACCCGTGGAGTGAAAATTGCCTGACGGCAATTTTCACCCTAAATCGTCCTCAAGGAAGGGAAAAATGAGACACAAAATATACTCCACCAAGACGATCGCCAAACTTTGCGGTGTCCACCCCAATACGGTCCGGCTCTACGAGCAATGGGGCTATATCGCTAAGGCCAAGCGAGGTCGGAATAATTACCGGAAATTTACCGAGGCGCACCTGCGTCAGATGCAATTGGCCCGGATCGCTTTACCCGGGCCTTATCCCATTGCCAACAGTATTGTCCGTAACCTGGTGAAAACTTATGCCGCCGGGGATCTCCAAGGTTCCCTCCAATTGGCTGAAACCTACCTGGCCAAGGTGAAAGCCGAAAAGGTTAAAGCCCTGCAGGCCATGGAGATCCTGGACAAGTGGCATGCCGACAGACCGGGCAACAAAGAAGTGATCGTCTTTGAAACCCGCAAGCAAGTTGCAGCCGCTTTCGGGCTGAGTAGCGACGCCTTAAGGACCTGGGAACGCAACGGTCTTTACCATCTCTCCCAAAAAGTCCATGGTAAACTGCAGTTTTCCGAATGGGATCTCGAAAAGCTGATGGTAATCCGGCTGCTGCGCAACTGCGGTTACAGTATCGCTTCCTTGTTGAACGTATTCGCCAATGAAGCCACCCTGATGGCAAAGCCCTCACAACTCCTGCCGTTACAAAAAAACGATGCGGAAATCAGCTACATCACTGACCGCTATCTGGAATTTCTGGAGGAGCATATCGCCCGGGCCGGGAAAATCCTGGATTTTCTCCACCAGCTCATAACTTAAACCCAACCACTGTAATATCATCGCGTTGCGCTTCGTCATTCATATATTGTCGCAGTTCCGTCTTCAACACCCGCTTGGCTTGGTCCAAGTCACTCAAGTCATAATTGACTCAAGCAGGCCGCGAATCCAAACCAGTCGTAAATACTGAATTGAGTCACTTAGGTATCCTTCCTTTACATTATCAAAAAAGCCCCCACCAGGCTATTAAATTTTATGTGTTTTTAGCGCAAAGCGTATTTGTTTACTGCGATAAAAACAAATACTGGAGATAAAGCCTAGAATACCTGTGCAAAGGAACATCACAGCCATCCCGCTGCCCTTCCCGGCCCCTACCAACTGCTGCAGAATATGAGATGACGCGGAGGCACTCTGCATAAACGGCTCAAACACATAATCAGCCAATGCGCCGCCTAATAAAGTCCCAATTGGAATGGTAAAACATTGCATGGAGTTACGTACGGCGAACACCCGCCCCTGCATTTCTTGGGGTACCGTATTATACATCAATACGTTTTGTCCGGCGCTGATGAAGGGAATCGGA
>JASFQO010000289.1:0-4492 GCA_050115405.1 Bacillota bacterium | reverse complement strand
CCGTCCTTTTTAAAAAGCGTGGCGTAGTAAGCCGCGTCACGATCGGAGACAAAGTTCTCCACCAATCCCTTTGAATCATCACGCAACGTCCCGCCGACGATTTGCTTCACCTTACCGTTATGTAGGTCGATACAGGGGCGAAATTTCAATCCTTACTCCTCCATTGTTAATAGCTATATTCCCGCCCCTCGTGGAAAATCGTCACCTTGTTCTCTTCCTGCCGGTCATTGGCTAGCACGCGGCCGACGATTTGGGCGTCTACGTGATATTTTTTGGCAATGGCGATAATCCGGGCCGCGGTGTCCGGGGCGCAATAGATTTCCAGACGGTGGCCCATATTAAAGATTTGGAACATTTCCGCCGGTTTAATTTCCCCTTGAGCCAGAATGGCTTGAAAAAGCGGCGGGGTGGCAAACAGGTTGTCTTTAAAGTAATGCAGGCCCCGGCCAAAGGATTTGCATTTGATTTGGCCGCCACCGGTGCAATGCGCCATCCCGTGAAGCGCCGCCGCGCCATGGGAGGCTAACACTTCCTTGATAATCGGCAGATAAGTGCGGGTGGGCGCGAGGATCGCCTCGCCGACCGTCTGGTTACTCCCCGGCAGTAAATCGGTTAGATGATAGGTGCCGCAATATACCCGGGACAGTTCGAGCGTTGCCGAGTAAGTTTCCGGGTACCGGACGGCATAATCATGATGCAGCAACAGGTGGCGCGCGGCGGTGAGACCGTTGGAACCGATACCGGAATTAGGGAAACTTTCGTAACTGGCTTGGCCGAATGAGGCTAAACCGACAATCACATCGCCGGGCTGAATCCGGTCGCAGTTAATTACCCGGTCGCGCGCCAGACGTACAAAAGCGGTGGAATCAATAATAATGGTGGCCACCAGGTCGCCGACATCGGCGGTTTCGCCGCCGGTCATGGTGATGTTAATGCCATAAGCCCGCATTTGTTCGATAAATTCCTGGTAACCTTCAATCACGTTTTTTAAAACCGCCGCGTCGATCCGGTGCGCGTTGCGTCCGATGGTATTCGAGACCAGGAAACCGTCGACTGCGCCGACGCACAGGAGATCGTCCAGGTTCATCACCAGCGAGTCCTGGGCAATTCCTTTAAAACAGACCGGGTCGCCGCTTTCCCGATAGCGGATATAGGCAAGCGACGATTTGGTGCCGGCGCCGTCGGCGTGCATGGCGGAGCAATAGGCGGGGTCGCCCAGCGGGTCGGCGATTAGTTTGCAAAAAGCGCCGGGGAAGACTCCCTTGCTCTGTCCGGTAATCGCGCTTTTAACATCGTCTTTGGTGGGGGAAACCCCGCGGGATAAATAGGATTCGGCTAGCATGGGCGTTACACTCCTTTATTGATACGATGGCAGTAATATTTAATTAACGTTATCCATAGTAATCTTACACTATTTTTGGTTTTCCCGCAAACAAAACGTGACTTTCAGGGGTAGGTATAACGAAGCCATCCGGAAGCGCTGAAAAAAGATGATTTTAAAATAATAAATGAGATCCAAGTGCCGTTTTTTGCTCGTTTTTCGGGAAAACCTGTTAATATCCGGTCTCCTGACTCAGTCACAATATTTTTTCAAACGCCACCGAATCCAGCCATCGCTCGAATTTGCGGCCGACTTCGTGGTAATGGGCGCATTGGGTATAACCGTTCTTAGTGAACAAGCCGATACTGGGCAGGTTTTCGCCACAGATGGTCGCCACGAGTAGGTGGAACCCGGCCAGGCGGGCGCGTTCCTCGATAAAATGCAGGGCTTGGCTGCCAATCCCCATACCGGTGAAGCCGGGGGCCAAATAGAGCGTGACTTCGGCGGTCCGGCCATAGGCGGCCCTTTTTTTATGTCGGGTCAATAAAACATAGCCGCATACTTGCTCCCCGTGACAAATGGCGTAAGTCTGATATTTGGGGTTGTTAAAAAAGACTAATTCCCGCATTTCACTTGGAGTCAAGGGTTGGGTATGAAAAGTGGCGGTGGAATTTTTAACATAATAATTGTAGATCTCGCGGATAACGGGAAGATGGGCTTCCTGTAAATCCAAAAATTTGTAGTCGGCCATATGAAATCACCTCACTGGAAGCTGGAGGCTGGAAACTGGAAGTTTACGCGCCTCACGCCTCATGCTTCGCGCCTCGTGTTATTTCTAGTTAACTAAACTTTCGCAGCTTAGATTTGGCAGATAAAGCTTGATAGCGACTATTTAGAATCCGGCCTAACCCTTTATTTCATCGCTTGTTATTCATTTTTTCAAGGTGCGAGAGTTGAGTAGTTAATTCGGGGAAAAAATGTTGACTCCTGTTTGCAGAGGCGAAAATAATAAATTTACAGTTTGTAGTCGAAAGATATTTTATTATATAGCATTCAGTAAAATCGATTAAAAATTTTTTAAATAATCATGAATTCCGACCGGATTTTCTAGGTAAAAAGTCCTATGGATAGCAGGGACTATCGAAGGATTTTTTAATGTTTTAGCTGGATTATCAAAGTTTTTGACGGTATATGAAGGAGAAAGGAATAATTTCCACGAATAATTATCTTCAATTACAAAATGTAACAATGATTGCTGGTAGCGAGGTGGCCGAAATGTGGCTCAAAGCTTTGGAGACGCCGGCGGGGCGTTCTTTGGAACGGGCAATGGATTTGATAGTAACGCGGTCGGAGGTTTTAAACCAAAATATCGCTAATGTCAACACCCCGAAATACAAAAGGATGGACGTTGATTTTTCAGCCGTTTTAGCCGCGACTATCAATGAAAAATCCCTCCCTATGGCTCGGACTCATCCCCAACATTTTGCCGGCAGCGCCGCGGTTGGGTCCGCCGAGCCCCGAGTGGTGATCGATTCGGGCACCAAGGAGCGTTTGGACGGCAATAACGTCGACGTTGAATTTGAAATGGCGCAAATAGCCGAGAATGCTATGCATTTTCAGTCATTAAGCCTGATGTGGCAGAATGAGATGCGCAAATTGAAAATGGCGATTGAGGGAAGGAGTTAAATCATGAATCTGTTTCGTAATTTTGAAATCAGCGCCAGCGCGTTAACGGCGGAACGCTTAAGAATGGATCTCATCGCCAACAATATTGCCAATGTCAATACGACCAAGACCAAAGAAGGCGGGCCTTACCGGCGGCAGGTCCCGGTTTTTGCCCAGGTTTTGGAGAACGAGCTTAATGCCCGGGGAATTGTCGTACCGCGACCGGGTGGAGTCCAGGTGACCATGATTAAGACGGATGAGCGCCCTCCCCGGTTGATTTATGATCCGGGACATCCGGACGCCAACGCCCAAGGATACGTGGCTTATCCCGATATTAACGTGGTTACGGAAATGGTCGATTTAATCGGGGCGAGCCGCGCTTACGAAGCTAATGTCACTGCTTTTAATGCTGCCAAGGATATGTACCGGGCCGCGCTGGAGATGGGCCGGATCTGAATTATCAACGCTAACGTCCATGCCTGCGTCGCGGCGCAAAAGGTATAAAAACAACTGTCAAGTGGTTAACTGTACACTTCAACTGATTAATGACAACGGAGGTAATTGAAGATGGCGGGGATTGGTCAGATCCATCCAATTTCACTGGTTAAACCCAAGGGTATCTTAGACTCGAAAAATCCTGCTGTGAACGGGGGAGTTTCATTTGAAACCATTTTAGGGCAGGCGTTGAGCGGCGTCAATGATTTGCAGCAACAATCAGCCGCTTTGGAAGAGAAATTAGCCTCCGGGCAGTTGCAATACATACATCAGGCAACTGCGCTGGCTGAAAAAGCAACTCTGGCTTTGGACCTCACCTTACAGATCCGCAATAAAGCTTTGGAAGCTTATCAAGAAATTATGAGGACACAAATCTAATTAAAAGAATAGTGACAACTATTTCTTTTGGTTATTGGTTGTTGGCTATTGGTTACTGGTTAAGCCAATAGCCAAACAGGCATGGGGGAATATTTTTGAACGAGCTTAAGGCGCAATTGCAAAATCTTTGGAGCCAGATGGATACTACCCGGCGCATTTCGGCCGGTATTGTCTTATTACTGGTATTGGGCTCGATCATTTTTGTGGTGGTGTGGGCCAGCCGACCGCAGTATCAATTGCTGTATTCCAGCCTGTCGGAGCGGGACCGTAGTGAAATCATTGTCAAACTGGATGAGATGAAGATACCTTATCGGACCACTGCCGGCGGGGGGTTGGAAGTGCCTAACGCCTTATCCGTTCGGGCTAACTTGTTAAAAGAAGGTATTCCGCGGGGCGGGGTAGTCGGCTGGGAAGTTTTTGACCGGAATTCTTTTACGGCGACCGATTTTACCAACCAAATCAACCGACAGCGCGCCATCGCCGGAGAATTGACTCGTACTTTGCTGAATATCAACGGAATCCTGGATGCCAAGGTCATCTTTAACCTGCCGGACGCCGCCGACTATGTCTTTACTGATGATAAACCGGAAGGCTCGGCCTCAATTCAACTGAAATTACGGGCGCCGCGAGTTT
>JASFQO010000288.1:0-4508 GCA_050115405.1 Bacillota bacterium | reverse complement strand
TTATTGGAAATAGTTCCCATATTTTACTAAAAATTAAAAATAAGTTGGACTATTTTTTTTAAAATGATCTTTATAATGCAGGGTTTTAAGTGATAATAGCGAATTTAATGAAATGTTTATTCGGCATTCGGGTAAAACGGTAGTATTTTGGTAGAACGGTATTAAACGGAAGGATGGTTGCAGATGGAAATAATTATTTTTCGCTGGGCGGCGATTGCTGCCTTTGTTTTGTTGATGATGGGAATCGGGATTTACTCGTTGCGCCGCACCAAGACCGCGTCGGATTTCTTTTTGGGAGGAAGAAACGTCGGACCTTGGATGTCGGCGTTTGCTTTTGGGACCTCCTATTTTTCGGCGGTAATGTTTATTGGCTATGCCGGAAAATTAGGCTGGGGCTACGGGATTTCCACCATGTGGATCGTAGCCGGTAATGCGTTTATCGGCAGTTGGCTGGCATGGAAACTGTTGGCCAGACGGACGCGGGCGATGACGGTCAAGCTGGACGCGATGACCATGCCGGAGTTTTTGGAAGCCCGCTATCAGTCCAAAGGCTTAAAAATCGTCGCCGCGTTGGTCATTTTTATCTTTTTGATCCCCTATTGCGGTTCGGTCTTTACCGGCCTCGGCTTTTTGTTCGAAAATATCTTGAAAATCGACTATCAGACCTCGCTGATGGTGATGATTGGTCTGACCGGTATCTATTTGGTCCTGGGCGGTTATTTTGCGGTGGCGCTGACCGATTTTATCCAGGGCTTGATTATGCTATGCGGCTCGGTGTTGATGGTCGGCTATATTTTTGCCCGACCGGAAGTGGGTGGGTTTAGTCATTTCTTAACCAATCTGGCGCGGATTGATCCGGCTCTGACTCATTTTGTCCCAAAAAACTGGTTGGGACTATTGGGGCTGGTTACCTTAACCAGTGTCGGCTCATTGGGTATGCCCCAGATGGTACAGAAGTTTTATGCGATTAAAAGTGAAAAGGTGATCAAGACCGCCACGACGGTAGCGACCCTGTTCGCGGTCCTGGTGGCCGGCGCCGCCTACCTGGTCGGTACGACGGTGCATCTGTTTTTTGCGAACGTACCTTTAGAGGGCGGCCAACCGGCGTTTAACGCGTTGATCCCGCAGCTTTTGGAGCAGACTCTGCCGGAATATTTACTGATTATCATTATGCTTTTGGTGTTATCCGCTTCGATGTCCACTCTGTCTTCATTGGTGCTGGTCTCTAGTTCGGCGTTGTCAATCGACCTGATTCAGGGGGCGTTTTGTCCCGCTTTGGATAAGAAGCATACGGTGACGATTTTGCGTTTGTTTTGCGGGGTGTTTATCATCTTTTCACTGGTGATTGCCATCTTTAAATTTGATTTTATCATTAAGTTGATGAGTCTTTCCTGGGGGACGATCGCCGGCGCGTTCTTAGCTCCGTATCTCTACGGCCTGTTTTGGAAAGGGACTACCAAAGCCGGCGCCTGGGCGGGAATGATTAGCGGCGTGGCGATTTCGATTTTGGGGTCGTTAATTTTTAAAGATGAAAAATTGGCGCCGTTGGTTAGTTCGGTTTCCATGTTGCTGCCGCTCGTGATTGTCCCGGTAGTCAGTTGGTTGACTCCCGCCTATAGCGAGGCCCATTTGGAGCGGGTCTTTGGCCCGGCGGAAACCGGCGCCGCGGGTTTGCCGGCGGAAGGCAATGAAGCGGCGACTTTTTAAGATGATGATGGATAGCTGAGTTTTCAGGCAATGAAAAAGCCCTCTATTAAAGCGATTTCTAATTTAGGATCGCTTTATATATAGAGGGCTTTATTTTTTTAGTTTTGGGATTTCAGCTTCCGCAAGTATCCGCTTTTCCATTACTTATGGCTCTCTGCCAAATGGATCTCCGTAATTAATCTTCGCTATATTTCATTTTTAGTAATTAATGTTGAAAACTCCACAAAATAATAGAAAATTCTAAAAATTTTCGATTGTCCGTGAAGAATGAAGTCGTGACCTTCCATATGAGATTCATTAGTTTCGGGTTTATCTAAAAATCCGAGTAGCCTGCGTTAGGATCGCATAATTTCCGTTCGGTTCACCAAGACTACCTGATCCCGTCCGGCGGCTATCTTTAGCAGGCGCTCGGTATAACCGCTTTTGGAAAAAAGCAGATACCTTTGGCTATAGGTTTGCAGCTCGGGAATATTGGCGGCTTTTTCTTCCAGAGCACACAGAACATCAACGTCTACCGGTTGAAGACGATATTTGCACTCGCCAAGGATAGCCTGCCGGCGCTCCTCGTCCAAGGCCACCAGGTCGAACTCCACATGGGGGCCCCAATATGAGCCGATTTTACTGACGGTGAAATCAATGGCGCCGGTTTGGCTGAGTTGCAGCAATAGGTCGCGGCAGACATCCTCATAGACATGGGCGACATGATTATCAATAAAATTCCGCTTCAATTTACGCAGGATATAGCCGGTATTATCCAATTCCAGTTCACCCTGATAGTTGTAGACGAATTTGAACCAGAACTCAATAAAATGATCACAAATATAATAAAGTCCCTTGCGGCTCTTTTCCGGCTGAGATTCGGTAACCGGGACGCGTTTTTCCACCAGGTTTAAGTCAATCAGGGTTTTCAGGTAGGGGCTGAGCCGGTTGGCGGGCATTTCCAAATTGGCCGCGATCTGTGACAGCTTGTGATTGCCCGTTGCAATGCATTTGATAATCGAAAAGTAACTAATAGGTTCCCGAACTTCTTTCTCCAGCAGAAAGACCGGTTCCTCATACAGAAAACCGTCTTTTTTCAAAATTTCCTGTTCGATATTTTCAAACAAGGGCAGATCATTGGCAAAGAATTCATAGTATTTGGGGACCCCGCCAGTTACCGCATAGGTCTCCACCATCTGCTCGAAGGTTTTTTTACCCTGGTTATGCTCCCATAGTTCGGTGAATTTTAAAGGGCCCAGGCGGATCTGCGCCGTGCGTCTGCCGTAGAGGGGACTTTGGTGGGAAAGCGCCTGGGTTAGCATCATGCTGATTAGGGAACCGCAGATGATGACCATGATCTGCTTATTTTGCAGGACCTCATCCCATACCCGCTGAAAGATGGAGGAGAAGGCCGGATTGATTTCGGCCAAGTCCTGAAATTCGTCGATGACCAGTACTTTTTTTTGTTCCGGCGCAAAGGAGGCGAACGCCCGAAAAGCCGCTTCCCAGTCGGAGAAGTTGGCGTCTTGGAGGTAGTCTTGGCCGGTAAATTCGGCCAAGACCCGGCTGAAATTTTTGATGTTGCCGTTTTCCAATTGTTTGGTGGCTAAAAAGTAAAGCGCTTTTTTATCTTTAATGAATTCTTTGATTAAAGTGGTTTTCCCGACGCGACGTCTGCCGTAAATAACCACAAATCCGCTGTCCCGGCGATATTGCCGCTCCAAAGTCTGTAATTGCGGCTCTCTACCAATAAACTCCATCTGCCTATACCTCACAAATTATTTTATATAATTTATTTTAGTCTAATTATAATTATATTAATTAAAGCTGTAATTGTCAATGAGACTTTAGCTTGAGCTATTTGTGATGTACATTTTTTGTGACTACTCTATAACGAAGCCATTCTGGAAGCGATAAAAAAGTTGGGCAGACTTGCCGGATTGGCTGATGCGCCATGAAAAGCCGCATATTGCGGCGTCACTCAGTCGCTGCGGCGCTCAATATACATCAAGTATTATCTGAGCTCCTCCCTCGGTCGTTCCTTGCACTGGACGACTTTTGACGACGCAAATGTCAAACTGAAAGCTCAGCCAATCCGGCAAACTCCATCGGCGCATCTGGGTGGTGGCCCCGACTCTTGGGTACCGGGATACCGGCTAAAGATGGTTTTCAGTAATCAATTGATAGCTATGCGCCGGTTTTGCTTGCCGCCCTCAAAAACCCGTTTTCCTGACTACTGATTACTAAATTTTATGCCCCTGATTAGTCACATTTTTTTAAATAATACAGTGTGAAATTAAATTTAAATATTATTACATGTTTTTGATCAGATTGCAGGAAATTGCTATTTGATGGCGAAATCTATTTTATCTGAATTGGTCAGGCCACCTGATGAATTAACCGGAGGGTCGTCTATGGAGATTAGTCCCATCAACTCAAAACGTATCTATCAATCGGTGGTGGAACAATTTGTCGGATTGTTAAAGTCCGGTAAAATGAAACCCGGCGACAAGCTGCCGCCCGAACGGACCTTGGCGGAGCTGTTTCGCGTCAGTCGGGCCTCGATTCGCGAAGCCTTCAGCGCCATGGAGATTATCGGGCTGATCGAGGTCCGGCCGGGGGACGGCTCTTTTGTAACCGATCTGAATATCGCCCCGTTTTTAAATACCATTGCTCCGCTGTTTATTAAGAATGAGACGATGGAGACGGAGCTTTTGGAGTTTCGGAAACTATTGGAGCGGGAAGCGGTGGAGTTGGCCGCGATGAAAGCCGATGCCGCCGGGCTGAAATTATTAGGTGAGACTCTGGAGCGGATGAAAGAA